>JAFGTZ010000187.1 GCA_016938795.1 Chromatiaceae bacterium
ATCTACGGAGGCCCGCCTAGCTGGCTTCCGGGCGCATGTGGGGAAAGAGCAGCACGTCGCGGATCGAGGGCGAGTCGGTGAAGAGCATTACCAGCCGGTCGATGCCGATGCCCTCGCCCGCCGTGGGCGGCAGGCCGTGCTCCAGGGCGCGGATGTAGTCGGCATCGAAATACATGGCCTCCTGATCGCCCGCCTCCTTCTCGGCCACCTGGGCGCGAAAGCGCTCGGCCTGATCCTCGGCATCGTTCAGCTCGGAGAAGCCGTTGGCAATCTCGCGCCCGCCCACGAAGAACTCGAAGCGGTCGGTTACAAAGGGGTTAGCGTCGTTGCGCCGCGCCAGGGGCGAGACCTCGGTGGGATACTCGGTGATGAAGGTGGGCTCCAGAAGACGATGTTCCGCCGTCTGCTCGAAGATCTCGATCTGGATCTTGCCGAGCCCCCAGCCCGGCTTGAGCGCGATGCCAAGCCGTTCAGCCACCCGGCGCGCCGGTTCCAGGGCGTCGATGTCGGCAGGCGCGAGATCCGGGTTGAAGCGCAGGATGGCCTCGCGCACCGTGAGCCGCGTGAAGGGCTGACCGAAGTCGTAGCGCTCGCCCTGATACTCGATGAGGGTGCGCCCGAGCACCGTCTCGGCCATGCGCCGCAGCAGATCCTCGGTCAGATCCATGAGGTCGTGATAGTCAGCATAGGCCTCGTAGAACTCCAGCATGGTGAACTCGGGGTTGTGGCGCGTGGAGAGCCCCTCGTTGCGGAAGTTGCGGTTGATTTCATAGACCCGCTCGAAGCCGCCGACCACCAGCCGCTTGAGAAAAAGCTCAGGGGCGATGCGCAGATAGAGCTGCATGTCGAGCGCGTTGTGATGGGTGACGAAGGGACGCGCCACGGCGCCGCCCGGAATCACCTGCATCATCGGCGTCTCGACCTCCAGAAAGCCGCGCCCGTCGAGATAGTCGCGGATGAAGCGCACGATAGCGCCGCGCACCCGGAAGGTCTCGCGTGCATCCTCGTTCATGATGAGATCGAGATAGCGCTGGCGGTAGCGGCTTTCCATGTCGGTCAGACCATGGAATTTTTCGGGCAGCGGGCGCAGCGCCTTGGTGAGCAGACGGATAGAGTCGCACTTGATTGAAAGCTCGCCGGTCCGGGTCTTGAAGAGCTGTCCCTCGACGCCGAGGATATCGCCCAGATCGAACTCGCGCTTGAAGTCCGTATAGGCCTCCTCACCCAGCAGATCGCGCTGCACCAGCAGCTGGATGCGCCCCGACATATCCTGCACATGGGCAAAGCTCGCCTTGCCCATGACGCGGCGGCTCATCAGACGTCCGGCCACCTTCACGCGCAGCGCGCGCGCCTCCAGCGCCTCGGCGTCGAGTTCGCCATACTCGGCGCACAGTTCGCCGGCCATGACATCGCGCCGAAAATCGTTGGGAAAGGCGTTGCCCTGGCCGCGCAGGCGGGCGAGCTTCTCGCGCCGCTGCGCGATCAGCTTGTTCTCATCCAGCGCCTCGCTGGCCTGGGTTCTGGTGATCTCGTGTGACGCGTCGCTCATCCGGGTGTGACTCTTTTGAATAAAGGCCGCCGCACGCAGCGGCACTGGATACCGCTGGCGGCGATTCGCTGGCGGCTGGTGGCGATCCTACAAACCGCTCTTGAGGCTCGCCTCGATGAAGGGATCGAGGTTGCCGTCGAGCACCGCCTGGGTGTTGGCCGTCTCGACATTGGTGCGCAGATCCTTGATGCGCGACTGGTCGAGCACGTAGGAGCGGATCTGGCTGCCCCAGCCGATATCTGACTTGCTGTCCTCGAGCGCCTGCTGGCTGGCCTGGCGTTTCTGCATCTCCAGCTCGTAGAGCTTGGCCTTGAGCTGCTTCATCGCCTGGTCCTTGTTCTTGTGCTGCGAGCGGTCGTTCTGGCACTGGGTGACGATGTTGGTGGGCAGGTGGGTGATGCGCACGGCCGATTCGGTCCGGTTGACGTGCTGCCCGCCCGCGCCGCTCGCGCGATAGACGTCGATGCGCAGATCCGCCGGGTTGATCTCGATTTGGACCGAGTCGTCGATCTCGGGCGAGACAAAGACCGAGGCGAAGGAGGTATGACGACGGTTGCCCGAGTCAAAGGGCGACTTGCGCACCAGACGGTGCACCCCGGTCTCGGTGCGCAGCCAACCGAAGGCATGGTCGCCCTCAAACTTGATGGTGGCCGACTTGATGCCCGCCACCTCGCCCTCCGAGACCTCCATGAGTTCGGTCTTGAAGCCGCGCCGCTCGCCCCAGCGCAGATACATGCGCAGCAGAATCTCGGCCCAGTCCTGCGCCTCGGTGCCTCCCGAGCCGGCCTGAATATCAACAAAGGCGTTGTTCGGGTCCATCTCACCTGCGAACATGCGCCGAAATTCCAGCTCTTCGACCCGCTTCTGATAGCCGTCGAGATCCCGGGCAACGGATTCCACGGTCTGCGCGTCGCCTTCCTCGACCGCCATTTCCAGCAGATCGTCGGTGTCGGCAAGGCCGGCGGTCAGCTCGTCGATGGTCTCGACCACCGCCTCCAGGTTTGCGCGTTCGCGTCCCAAGGTCTGGGCGCGCTCGGGATCACCCCAGACGCCAGGATCTTCCAGCTCGCGCAACACCTCGGTCAGACGATCCTTGCGGTTCTCGTAGTCAAAGATACCCCCTAAGGGACTGAAGGCGCCCCTTGAGGTCGTGGATCTGAGCGGTCAGCGGATTGATGTCGAGCATGCTGGATTCCCGGAAAAATAAACTTTGCATCATACCGTTCAAGGGAACCCCGAGGCCAGATCTTGCGTATCCCAAGACGATTTTGCCAAACATAAAGGCAGCAAAGACGGCGCGGCTGTCTATACTTGCAACAGGCCAATCAACTGGACCTGACCCCGACATGGCACGCCTTCCTCGCTTTGTGATACCCGAGCTGCCACAGCATGTCATCCAGCGTGGCAACAATCGTCAACGCATCCTCTACGATGAAGAGGATTACTGGTTCATCTGGGAGAAGCTCAAGACTGCGGCGGAGAAGTTCGACTGCTCCGTTCACGCCTACGTCCTGATGCCCACCCATTTTCACTTGCTGCTCACACCCCATTGCGACACGGGCATTGGTAAATTCATGCAGTACGTGGGACGTTATTACGTCCAGTATTTTAATCACCGCCATGAGCGCACCGGAACCCTCTGGGAGGGACGCTATCGCGCGACCCTCATCGATCCGGTCCACTACCTGCTACCGGTCAGTCACTATGTGGAAGACAATCCGCATCGCGCCGGGCTGGTGGATGAGTCCGCTGATTATGGCTGGTCAAGTCATGCGGCCAATGCCCTGTGTGAAGACGACCCCTTGGTGACGCCTCATGCAAGCTATCAGCGTCTTGGGCGCAGCCGCAAGGCGCGCTGTGAACGTTATGCGCAAGAGGCTGCGCCGGGGCTGGACGAGGCACTGATCACGCGTATTCGCGATGCGACCAATAAGGCCTGGGTGCTCGGCGAGCGCGACTTCTGCGAGCACATCGAAAGCCAGCTCAACCGCCGCGCCCTGCCGCGTCCGCGTGGTGGTGATCGGCGCTCGGCCGCCTATCGCAGCCGCCTGCTTGCGCAGCAAGCGCCAGGTTAATGAGGATGAAGGATGCAATCCAGGTTGCTCGAACGCTGGAATCGGACGAATACGATTTTCGCGAGGGCTGCCGCATTCTCGAACTCTGGAATCAGGCCGTGGACCCCGCGCTGTCCGTCGCGCGGGCCCGTGTGCCGCCTGGCGTCACCACCCGTCTGCACCGTCTTGCGGGAACCGTCGAGCGCTATCTCATCCTGAGCGGCCAGGGTCTCATGGTCCTGCCCGACGGCAACACCCAGGCGGTCGGGCCGGGCGATTTGGTCTATATCCCGGCCAATGCGCCCCAGCGCATCACCAATGGGGGCGCGGAGGATCTGATCTTTCTGGCCCTCTGCACGCCCCGCTTCGAGCCCGGCTGCTACCTGGATCTCGACCCCACCGAAGACTGAGCCAAGCCACTGATCTCGGGGCGCTTGAGACGCGCAATGCGGCCTCTGTCGCATTTCAGTCACGTACACCCTTGCGACCCTCCCGGTCGGCTGCTAAGACTTCAACTGAAGGATGCGGTCGCGGACCTGCATTCACAGCCCGCCGCCCGAGGCGGGCTCACCCGGACGTCATGATGCCAGCCACCGTCACCCGCTCATGCGAGGCGCCTGCGAAAGGGCAAGAGAGTGCCTCTCCGACATCGCTCAGGCTCGTGCAGCTCACCGACCCGCATCTCTTTCGCGATCCCGAGGGCTGTTTGCTTGGCATGCCCACCCGGGCAGGATTCGAGGCCGTGCTGGCCCTGGCGCTGGAGCGCTCGCGCCCGCACGCCCTGGTCGTGACCGGTGATCTGGTGCATGACGAATCGCTGGCCGGCTATCGCGTCCTGCGCGAACGGCTCGATGCCACGGGGCTGCCCTGGTTTTGCGTGGCGGGCAATCATGATCGCTGGTCGCTCATGCGCCAGGTGCTCGGAGCGCGCGCGCTAGGCCCGATCGAGCTACGCGAGCTTGGCCACTGGCGTCTGGTCTTTCTCGACTCGCGTCTGCCCGGCGAGACCGGCGGGCGACTGAGCGCCGAGCAATTAAGGGCGCTCGATAAGCGCCTTGCCGAGGGGCGGGCGCCAACCCTCATCCTGCTGCATCATCATCCAGCGTTGATCGGCTGCCACTGGCTCGATGGCATGGGGGTCGAGAATGGCGCCGAGCTGATCGCCCTGGCGCAGCGCCATCCCGAGGTGCGCGCCATTCTCTTCGGGCACATCCATCAGGCCTTCAGCGCCCAGCTCGATGGGCTTAGCCTGCTCGGCGCACCCGCGACCTCGGTGCAATTTCTGCCGCACAGCCCAACCTTTGCGCTCGATCACAAACCACCCGGCTATCGTGAGCTTTGTCTACACGACACGGGCGACTTCGACACACGGATCCTGCGCCTCGCGCGCTATCCCAGCGCGCCCTGCTTCGCGGCCCAAGGCTACTGACCTCGCCGCGCCCGCTCATCCACGCGCAAAACCGGAAACGCGAAAGGCATTGGGTATAGACTATGCCCCCAGCGGTCTATTGAGCATATGGAGCACACGATGAGTTACATCCTGATTCTCTACTATAGTCGTCATGGCGCCACCGCCGAGATGGCGCACCAGATTGCGCGCGGCGTGGGCGCGAGCGGTCTTGAGGCGCGTCTGCGCACGGTACCAGCTGTTTCAACCACCTGCGAGGCGGTGGAGGACGGCATTCCGGCGAGCGGTGCGCCCTATGCCACGCTGGAGGATCTGCGTGACTGCGCGGGCTTGGCCCTCGGTAGCCCGACACGCTTTGGCAACATGGCCGCCCCCATGAAATATTTTCTCGATGGCACCTCAAGCGTCTGGTTGAGCGGCGCCCTGGTCGGAAAACCCGCCGGAGTCTTCACCTCGACCTCGAGCCTGCACGGCGGACAGGAAAGCACCCTGCTGAGCATGATGCTGCCGCTGCTGCACCACGGGATGCTCCTGGTCGGCCTGCCCTACAGCGAAAGCGATCTCGCCCATACCCAGAGCGGCGGAACCCCCTATGGCCCCTCGCATCTGGCCGGTGCGCAGAACGAGCGTCCGCTGAGCGAGGAGGAAAGCCGTCTCTGCCAGGCCTTCGGGCGGCGTCTGGGTGAGACCGCGCTGGCGTTGGCCCAGGGGCGCGGCGCGCACTGAGCACGAGCTGGACGCGGCGGCGCGTGACATCCGATCTCCAAACCGTTTTCGCCCACCCCGGCGAGCATCCACAGTTGCCTCTCGCGCTCGAAATCGCGCGCGAGCCAACCTTGGCCGAGTATCTGCCCGGGCCGAACGCCGAGGCAGTTGCGGCCATTGCCGAGAGCGCAACCGGTGCGGGCGAGCCCTTTGTCTTTCTTTGGGGGGGCGCCGGCACCGGCAAGACGCATCTGCTGCAAGCCGCCTGTCTCGCGGCGGACGGCGAACGGCGCCATGCGCACTATGTCCCGCTCGCTATCCCAGGGCTCAACCCCAGCCTGCTCGATGATCTGGAGCGGCTTGATCTCATCGCCATCGACGATCTGCAGACCGTCGCCGGTCAGGCGGACTGGGAGCGGGCGCTGTTCGATCTGTTCAACCGGCTGCGCGAACGCGGGCGCACCCTGCTGGTGGCTGCCCGCGCGGCGCCTGAGGCGCTCGCGCTCGAACTGCCCGACCTGCGCTCGCGTCTTCAGTGGGGGCCGCGCTACCGCCTGCTCCCGCTTGGCGATGGCGACTGTGAGCGGCTGCTGGCCGAATCGGCGCGCCGCCGTGGTCTCACGCTCGGCGAGGATCTGGTGCGCTATATCATGCGTCTACACGCGCGCGATCCCGGCTCGCTGCTTGCACTGATCGAACGTATCGACGCGCTTAGTCTGCGCGAACAGCGCCAACCCACCATCCCCATGGTGCGCCGTCTGCTGCATCCGGCGCGGCGTCAGGATTGATGCCAGCCGCGCGCCCGCGCCCGATGCCCCCAGATCCACACATATTGAGCGCCGCTGACGACGATGGTCGCCAGACAGAGCCAGACCAGGGTTGCAATGAGTGGAGCGGGCAGCGCCCGCACCCCCGCATCGAGCATGACCAGCACAACAAGCAGGATCTGCACCAGGGTATTGAGCTTGCTGATGGGCAGTGGTGCGGCCTCAAGGGGTTCGATGCCATAGTGGTAGAGCAGCGCGCCGCCCACGATGAGCAGATCACGAAAGATGGCGGCAGCGACCAGCCAGGCGGGAATGAGTCCCAGGGTGCCCAGCACCAGAAAGCAGGACACCAGCAGCAGCTTGTCGGCGAGCGGATCGAGAATGCCGCCGAGGCGGCTTTGCCAGCCATAGCGCTTGGCGAGAAAGCCATCAATGCCGTCGGAGATGCCCGCCAGGACAAAGAGCGTCAGCGACCAGCC
>JAFGTZ010000188.1 GCA_016938795.1 Chromatiaceae bacterium
ACCGGATCCCAGTTCACCAGCCGCTTGCCGCGATAGATGAGGCCCTCTTCATAGAGGCGCACAAAGACCTCGCGCACCGCCTCGGACAGCCCCTCGTCCATGGTGAAACGCTCGTGCGCCCAGTCGAGCGAGGCGCCCATGCGGCGCAACTGGCGGGTGATGGTGCCGCCCGATTCGGCCTTCCAGTCCCACACGCGCTCGATGAAGCGTTCGCGTCCCAGGTCGTGACGGGTCTGGCCCTCGGCGTTGATGAGGCGCTCGACCACCATCTGGGTGGCGATGCCCGCGTGATCCGTGCCCGCCTGCCAGAGGGTGCGCTCGCCCTGCATGCGGTGGTAGCGGATGAGCGCATCCATGATGGTGTCCTGGAAGGCATGACCCATGTGCAGACTGCCGGTGACGTTCGGCGGCGGGATCATGATGCAGTAGGGGGTGCTGTCCCCTTGATCGGCCTCAGGGGCCTTGGCCTCGGCGGCGGGCGCGAAATAGCCCTTGGATTCCCAATGGGCGTACCAGTGTTTTTCCAGGGCGTGCGGTTCGTAAGTCTTGTCCAGCATGGTGTCTCGGGCTCGTGGTTCGGGCGCGTGCGAAACGCTCAATTATACCCCATGCCTGTGGCGGCAAAGCGCCCGGCAAAGTTGCCCGCAGTCTGCCAGAATGGAGACTGTCCCCAGTGACATCCATACCTGAATGATTCCAGCAGGCAGCAAGAGGACAGACAGCAATGGCAACCGACTCCACCCGCTATGTGTTTGCGTTCGAGGACGGCGACGGCAAGAACAAGACGCTGCTCGGCGGCAAGGGGGCCAATCTCTGCGAGATGACCCAGATCGGGCTCAATGTGCCGCCTGGCTTCGTCATCTCAACGGCGGCCTGTCTGGAATATCTCGACCAGCCCGAGCGGCGTCTGCCCGATGGCCTCATCGAACAGGTGCACGAGCAGATGCGCGCCTTGGAGGCCAAGACCGGCAAGGGCTTTGGCGACGCGGACAAGCCGCTGCTGGTCTCGGTGCGCTCGGGCTCGGCCATGTCGATGCCGGGCATGATGGACACCATCCTCAATCTTGGCCTCAATTCCGAGACGCTGCAGGGCGAGATTCGCTCCACCGGCGATCCGCGCTTTGGCTACGACGCCTATCGGCGCTTCATCCAGCTCTTTGGCAAGGTGGCGCTCGGGGTGCCCGACGAGGCCTTCGATCACGAGTTCGAGGCGGTGAAAGAGGCCGCCCATGCGCGTCAGGACGTGGATCTCTCGGCCAGCGAGTTGCAGGATGTCTGCGAGCGCTTTTTGCGCGTGGTGCGCGAGCAGACCGGGCGGGCCTTCCCCGAGGATCCCTATCAGCAGCTCGAAATCGCCATCAAGGCGGTGTTCAACTCCTGGATGGGGCGGCGCGCGGTCGATTACCGCCGCCAGTTCCACATCACCCCCGACATGGCCAACGGCACGGCGGTGAACGTGGTGGCCATGGTGTTCGGCAACCGGGGCGATGACTCGGCCACCGGCGTGGCCTTCACCCGCAATCCGGCCACCGGCGAGAACAAGCTCTATGGCGAGTATCTCATCAACGCCCAGGGCGAGGACGTGGTGGCGGGCATCCGCACGCCCAAGGCCATCGACCGGCTGCGCATCGAGATGCCCGAGCTGGCCGAACAGCTCGATGCGCTGCGCGACAAGCTCGAAGGGCATTACCGCGAGGTGCAGGACTTCGAGTTCACCATCGAGCGCGGGCGGCTCTATTGCCTGCAAACGCGCAACGGCAAGATGAACGCTGCGGCCATGGTGCGCACCTCGGTCGAGATGGAACGCGAGGGGCTCATCAACAAGGATGAGGCGCTGCTGCGCATCCAGCCCGAGCTGCTGGAGCAGATGCTCTTTCCGAGCCTCGACCCCAACGCCCGCGCCGAGGCCGTGGCGCACGGGCTCCCGGCCTCGCCCGGCGCGGCCTCGGGCATCGCAGTGTTCGATGCCGACCGCGCCGAGCTGCTCGGGCGCGAGCAGGGGCTGAAGGTCATTCTGGTGCGCGAGGAGACCAAGCCCGAGGATATCCACGGCTTTTTCGCCGCCCAGGGCATTCTCACCTCGCGCGGCGGCAAGACCTCGCATGCCGCCGTGGTGGCGCGCGGCATGGGCAAGCCCTGCGTGGCCGGGGCCGAGGGCATCAGCGTGGATGTCAACCGGCGCGAGGCGCGGGTGGGGCTCACGCGCTTCAAGGAGGGCGAGGTCATCACCATCGACGGCACCTCGGGTGCGGTCTATCTGGGCGCCATTCCCACGGTCGAGCCCGAATTCTCGCCCGAGCTGAGCACCCTGCTTGGTTGGGCCGACGAGCTGGCGCGGCTGAAGGTCATGGCCAATGCCGACACCCCGCACGATGCGCGCCGCGCGCGGCGCTATGGCGCGGTGGGCATCGGGCTCGCGCGCACCGAGCGCATGTTCAACGATGTCGAGCGCCTGCCCATCGTCATCGAGATGATCGTGGCCGACACCCCCGAGCAGCGTCAG
This sequence comes from Chromatiaceae bacterium, assembly GCA_016938795.1. Classification (GTDB taxonomy): domain Bacteria; phylum Pseudomonadota; class Gammaproteobacteria; order Chromatiales; family Chromatiaceae; genus Marichromatium. Next base: position 2,504 of record JAFGTZ010000188.1, read on the forward strand.
GATGCGCTCGACCGGCTGCTGCCCTTGCAGCGCAAGGACTTCCAGGAACTCTTCGAGGTGATGTCGCCCAACCCGGTGACCATCCGGCTGCTCGATCCGCCCATTCACGAGTTCCTGCCCGATGAACATGTGCTCGAGCGCGAGCTTGGCGAGCTGCGCGCCCTGGCGCAATCCTCGCGCGGTGTGAGTGTGCTCGCCGGCGCCATGGGGCTGCTGCATGCCTCGGAGGCGCTGCGTCATGAGATCGAGACCGCGCGCCGGCTGGTCGATCCGGCGGTGGTCGAGGAGGCCATCGCCAAGAAGGAGGCCATGCTGCGCAAGGTGCGCTCGCTCTACGAAACCAACCCCATGCTCGGGCATCGCGGCGTGCGTCTTGGCATCACCTTCCCCGAGATCTATCAGATGCAGATTCGCGCCGTGCTGGAGGCCGCCGCCGAGTGCCTCAAGGCCGGCATCGAGGTGCATCCGCGCATCATGGTGCCGCAGGTATGCACGGCGCAGGAGCTGCGCAAGGTCAGGGCCATGGTCGAGGCCATTCATGCCGAGGTGGCCGAGCACTACGGACGCGCGGTGAACTACGAGTTCGGCACCATGATCGAGGTGGTGCGCGCCTGTATGCGCGCCGACTCACTGGCCGAGGAGGCTGAATTCTTCTCCTTCGGCACCAATGATCTCACCCAGGCGACCTTCTCCTTCTCGCGCGAGGATGCCGAGAACAAGTTCCTGCCGCTCTACAACCAGTCGGGCATTTTGCAGGACAACCCCTTCGATGTGCTCGATGTGAAGGGCGTGGGCAAGCTCATGGGGCTTGCGGTGGACTGGGGGCGCGCGGTCAAGCCCGACCTGCATGTGGGCATCTGCGGCGAACACGGCGGGCATCCACGCTCCATCGAGTTCTGTCACCAGGCCGGACTCGACTCTGTGAGCTGCTCGGGCCCGCGCGTACCCATCGCGCGACTTGCCGCCGCCCACGCGGCGCTCAAGTTCGGGCGCTGACGCCGGGCGCTCTCCCTCCCCAGCGGAGAGGGGCTTTTTTGGCTCCCTCTCCCCAGCGGGGAGAGCTAGGGTGAGCGGAGACGTTCAGCCACCGCGAGGGCAGCCGTCTCCTGCGCCAGGGCGGCGCATCACGCCATACACCTCAGCCTGATCACACCAGAGGAGCCGCATGTCGCGAATCAAGATCGAGTTTCCCAATGCCGATGGACTCATGCTCGCGGGTCTGCTGGAGATTCCGCCTGAGTCTGTCCCCATTGCCCGCTATGCGCTCTTCGCGCACTGCTTTACCTGCAGCAAGGACATCGCGGCGGCGAGCCGCATCAGCCGGGCGCTCGCCGACCGGGGCATCGCCGTGCTGCGCTTCGACTTCACCGGGCTGGGAAACAGTGACGGCGATTTTGCCAACACCAATTTTTCGTCCAATGTGCAGGATCTGCTGGCCGCCGCGCACAAGCTGGAGGCCGATTTCGAGGCGCCGGCGCTGCTCGTGGGGCACAGTCTGGGCGGTGCGGCGGTGCTGGCGGCCGCGCCTCAGTTGCCCTCGGTCGAGGCGGTGGTCACCATCGGCGCGCCGGCCACCGCCGCCCATGTGCAGCATCTGTTCAGCGGCGCGCGCGATGCGCTGGAGCGCGAGGGCGAAGCCGAGGTGCGTATCGGGCTTAGGCGCTTTCGCATCCGCCGTCAGTTGCTCGACGATCTGGAGCAATACGGCTCGGCCGATCATATCCGCCAGCTCGGTCGGCCCCTGCTCATCTTCCACTCGCCGCTCGATACCATCGTGTCCATCGAAGAGGCCGGGCGCATCTATCAGGCCGCGCTGCATCCCAAGAGCTTCATCACGCTCGACAAGGCCGATCACATGCTCACCAACCGGGAGGATGCCGAATACGTGGCCGAGACCCTGGTGGCCTGGGCGAGCCGCTATCTGGGTCTCGGGCGTCATGGCTTCGAGCCGAGCCCTGGCACAGCGCCCGAGGTGGCGCCGGGCGAGGTGCTGGTGACCGAGCGCGACACCCGTTTTCTGCGCGGGCTCTATGGCGCGCGCCATCAGTGGCGTGCCGATGAGTCGCGCGCCGCCGGCGGAACCGATCTCGGCCCCAATCCCTACGAGCTGCTGCTCATGGCGCTCGGCGCCTGCACCTCCATGACCGTGCGCGACTATGCACGGCGCAAGGGCTGGGCGCTCGACGACATCGAGGTGCGCCTGGCGCTCGATCGCGACTACCGCGCCGACCGGCTCGCCAGTGACGGTCCTGCCGCGCCGCTGCATAACCGTCTCGTTCAGCATCTGCGCCTCCTCGGCGCCCTGAGCGAGGGGCAGCGCGCGCGTCTGCTCGAAGTGGCCGAGCACAGCCCGCTGCATCGCGCGCTCGAATCGGGCCTGCTGCTCGATAC
>JAFGTZ010000189.1 GCA_016938795.1 Chromatiaceae bacterium
AGCCTGCAAGACCCCTTTCTGAACGCCTTGCGCAAGGAACGGGTGCCGGTGTCGATCTTTCTCGTCAACGGCATCAAGCTTCAGGGACAGATCGAATCCTTCGATCAGTTCGTAGTGCTGCTGAAAAACAACGTTAGCCAGATGATCTACAAACATGCCATTTCCACCGTGGTGCCGGCGCGCAATGTGCGCCTGCCACTGTCCGACGAGGCCGAGCAGCCGGATGAAGAGCGTGACTGAGCGGGTGCGCCGCGCGCGCTGGATCGCGCGCCATGTTTGAGCGCCCCCAGGCGGGCGAGCGCGCCCTGCTGGTGCGGCTCGACATGGGCGGCCTGAGCACCGCGCCCGACGAGCACGAGGAGTTTCAGTTGCTGGCCGAGGCGGCGGGCGCCGAGGTGGTGGGGCGTCTTGGCGGAACGCGCCACAGTCCCGACCCGCGTTATTTTCTCGGTACCGGCAAGGCCGATGAACTCAAGTCGCTGGTGGCTGCGACCGGGGCCGAGCTGGTGATTGTCGATCATCCGCTCAGCCCGGCGCAGGAGCGCAATCTCGAACGTCTGCTGGAGTGCCGGGTGCTTGATCGCTCCGGGCTTATTCTCGACATCTTTGCCCAGCGCGCGCGCTCCTTCGAGGGCAAGCTCCAGGTGGAGCTGGCGCAGCTGCGCCATCTCTCGACGCGGCTGGTGCGCGGCTGGACCCATCTGGAGCGCCAGAAGGGCGGCATCGGGCTGCGTGGTCCGGGCGAGACCCAGCTCGAAACCGACCGTCGTCTGCTCGCGCGCCGGGTGGCCATGCTGGAGCGGCGGCTGGAGAAGATCGAGTCGCAGCGCGCCCAGGGGCGGCGCGCCCGCGCCCGCGCCGAGCTCGCGGTGGTCTCACTGGTGGGCTACACGAATGCGGGCAAGTCAACGCTCTTTAATCAGCTCACCGATGCCGGGGTCTTTCAGGCCGATCAGCTCTTCGCCACGCTCGACCCGACCCTGCGCCGCCTCTCGCTGCCGCGCGGCGAGCGCGCCTTGCTTGCCGATACCGTGGGTTTCGTGAGCAATCTGCCGCACGAGCTAGTCGCGGCCTTTCGCTCAACGCTTGAGGAGGCGCGCAACGCGAGCCTGCTGCTGCATGTGGTGGATGCCTCGGCGCCACACCGCGAGCGCCTGATGGCCGATGTGGAGGCGGTGCTCGACGAGATTGGCTGCGCCGAGCTGCCGCGTCTGGAGGTGTTCAACAAGATTGACCGCCTGGAGGAGGTGGCGCCGCGCCTGGAGCGCGATGCCGAGGGTCGCCCGGTGCGGCTGTGGATCTCGGCGCGCGCGGGGCGGGGGCTTGATCTGCTGCGCGCGGCCATTGCCGAGCGCATCGGCGGCGCCATCTGCGAGCGGCATCTGCATCTTGCGCCCGGCGATGGACGGCTGCGCGCGCTCTTGTTCGAGCAGGCCGAGGTGCTGAGCGACGAGCCGCTCGACAGTGGCGGCTGGCGGATGGTGATTCGCATCGCGCGCCCCGATCTAGAGCGTCTGGCCGCGCGCCATCCCGCTCTGGGCGTGGATGCCGAGCCGAACGCCTAGGCCGTGCGGAGCACGGTTTGCCCCCGCTCGGGGGCGGCCCCTACAATGGCCAGCCTGATTCAGACTTGACCGCTCGCGCGAGCAGGGCGCGATGCCGCTTGATATCCTCTTTCAATGCCGGCATTGTCAGTTTCCCAGGGCACCGCTCCGGTCAGGCCGGACGGGACAGCGCCGGGATCGATCCCCAACCCAGACAGATGAACGGAGAAGCTATGGCCTGGAACGAGCCAGGTGGCGGCAACAAAGACCCCTGGAGCGGCGGCAGCGGCGACCAGGGGCCACCCGACCTCGATGAGGTGGTGAAAAAACTCCAGGAGCGCTTCGGCGGCCTCTTCGGTGGCCCGCGCGAGCCCGGTTCGCCGGGCGGCGGCGATCAGGGCTCGGGTCTTGGCGGACGTGTGATTGGCGCGCTGCTCGGCGTGCTGCTGCTCGTCTGGCTGGCCTCGGGCATCTACATCGTGGGCCCCGCCGAGCGCGGCGTGGAGCTGCGCTTCGGCAAGCACACCGAGACCACGGGACCTGGGCCGCACTGGCACATGCCACTGCCCATCGAGCGTGTCATCAAGGTCAACGTCGATGAGATTGCGAGCTTCAGCCACAAGGCCTCCATGCTCACCCAAGACGAGAACATCGTCGATGTGGAGCTGACGGTGCAGTCGCGTATTCAGGATGCGGCCAATTATCTCTTCCAGGATCAGGATCCCGAGAAGACCTTGCGCGACGCCACGGTCACCGTGGTGCGTGTCACCATCGGCGGCAGCAAGCTCGACTATGTGATGACCGAGGGGCGCAGCGCGGTGGCCTTCACCATCAAGGAGCGCATCCAGTCCCTGATGGATCAATACAAGACAGGATTGTTGGTGACCTCGGTCAACATGCAGCCGGCCAAGCCGCCTGAACAGGTCAAGGCCGCCTTCGACGACGCCATCAAGGCGCGCGAAGACAAGGAGCGTCTGGAAAACCAAGCCGAGGCCTATGCCAACGAGGTGTTGCCGCGTGCCCGAGGTGAGGCGGCGCGCATCGTGGCCGACGCCATGGCCTATCGCGACAAGGCGATCGCTGAATCCGAGGGTGAAACCGCCCGCTTCACGGCGGTGCTGAACGAATATCTCAAGGCCCCGGAGGTCACGCGCGAGCGCCTCTATCTGGAGACCCTGGAGCAGGTGTTTACCGCAAACAGCAAGGTGTTGCTCGACATCGAGGAGGGCGGCAACAGTCTCATTTATCTTCCGATCGATCAGATGCTGAAGGACCGTCAACCCCAGACCTCGACCAGCGAGCCGCCCGCCTTGGGGGCGACCTCGGTGGTTCCGCCCTTCGAGCCCGCGTCGAATGCGCGGCGCATCGTCGATCGTGAGCGGGGGATGCGCTAATGACTCAGTATCGGACCTGGCTGCCGCTTGGCGCGGCCATTCTCGCGCTGCTCGCCTACAGCTGTACCTTCGTGGTGCAGCAGTATGAGGTGGCCATCAAGTTGCGTTTGGGCGAGATTGTCTCGGACGACTACGGCCCCGGGTTGCACTTCAAGCTGCCGCTCATCAACACCATCAAGACCTTTGATCGGCGCATCCAGACGCTCGACTCCCAGCCCGAGCGCTTCCTCACAATCGAGAAGAAGGACGTTATCGTCGATTCCTATGCGAAGTGGCGCATCTCGAACGCGGCGCAGTTCTTCCGCTCGACCGGCGGCAGCAGCGCGCGCACTAGTCGTCTGCTCGCCGAGCGCATCAATACCAGCCTGCGCGATGAGTTCGGCAAGCGCACCATTCAGGAGGTGGTGTCCGACGACCGTCTGGAGCTGATGCGGGTTCTCACCCGCGAGGTGAATGCCAACACCGATGATCTGGGCGTTGAGGTGGTGGATGTGCGGGTGAAAAAGATCGATCTGCCGCCCGAGGTGAGCGAATCGGTCTATCAGCGTATGCGCGCCGAGCGTGACCGCGTGGCGCGCGATCTGCGCGCCAAGGGCGCCGAGGCCGCCGAGCGTATTCGTGCCGACGCCGACCGTCAGCGCACGGTCATCATTGCCGAGGCCTACAAGGAGTCCGAGGAGATTCGCGGTGAAGGCGATGCGCGCGCCTCCGAGATCTACGCCGGCGCCTTCACTCAAGATCCGCGTTTCTATGCCTTTTACCGCAGTCTGAGCGCCTATCGGAGTGCCTTCGAAAGCGGGCAGGATATCCTGGTTCTGCAACCCGATTCGGATTTCTTCCGCTTCTTCCGCGAGTCCATGGGCCAACCCTGAGCGCGCCTCCAAGCGATGCCCCACCTGGGGCATCGTTCTCCCCGCTGAATTCCCCTATTCGCATTCCGGCCATGGACAAATGGCCGCCGCTCTGGAAAGATGGGCGCCTTTTGGTTGGGCGGGCCCGCGCCACGGTTGCCTGCCCGCGTCCCCGGCCCGTGCGTTGAAACAGGGTGCTTCGTGGATAAGTTACTGGCCGCGCTGGCCTTGGTCATGGTCATTGAAGGGATCTGGCCCTTTCTTGCGCCCGAGACCTTTCGGCGCGCGCTCATGCTGATGGCGAGCGAAGGCAATGGCGCGCTGCGTCTTGCGGGTCTCGTCAGCATGCTGAGCGGGGTGGGGCTGCTTTACTGGATCAACTGAGTACCAAGCGATGCATGAGGAACGGTGGCTGTTGCCAGCTGGAATCGAGGAAGTGCTGCCGCCGCAGGCGCGGATCATCGAGGGGCTGCGTCGCGAGCTTCTGGATCTGTACCGCACCTGGGGCTATGAGCTGGTCATTCCGCCCTTTATCGACTATCTCGACTCGCTGCTGACCGGCGCGGGGCAGGATCTCGACATCCTGACCTTCAAGCTGACCGATCAGCTGAGCGGTCGGCTGCTCGGTGTGCGCGCCGACATGACGCCTCAGGTCGCGCGCATGGATGCCCATCAGCTGCGCCGCGAGGGGCCGACGCGGCTGTGCTATCTGGGCACCGTGCTGCACACGCGCGGCGACAGCTTTGGCGGCACCCGCAGCCCCTTGCAGATCGGGGCCGAGATTTACGGGCACTCGGGCATCGAGAGCGATACCGAGATTCTGCGCCTTATCCTGCTCACCTTGCGCGCGGCGGGTATCGACGAGGTCTATCTGGATCTGGGGCATGTGGGCATCTTCCGCGGCCTGGCCCGTCAGGCAGGACTGGATGCGAGGCAGGAACACGCGCTCTTCAATGCGCTGCAACGCAAGGCCATCCCCGAGATTGAATCCCTGGTGGCGGCCTTCGGGGTGCGCGCCGAGGTGGCCGAGATGCTGGTGGCCTTGGCTGAACTCAACGGCAGTGACGCGCTCGATCGCGCCGACCATTTGCTGCGCGCGGCCGATGCCCAGGTTCGCGAGGCGCTGGACTATCTGCAACGGCTCGCCGATGAGCTGCACCGCTGGCTGCCCGAGGTCGGGGTGCACTACGACCTGGCCGAGCTGCGCGGCTACCGCTACAAGACCGGCGCGGTCTTCGCCGCCTTTGTGCCGGGCTACGGCCTGGAAGTGGCGCGCGGCGGACGCTATGACGCCATCGGCGAGGTGTTCGGGCGGGCGCGCCCGGCAGTGGGTTTCAGCGCCGATCTGAAGGATCTGCTGCGTCATGGGCGCGGGCTGGAGCAGCGCTATGTCGCGCCCGCCTCCATTCAGGCGCCCTGGTCGAGCGATCCGGAGCTTGGCGCCCTGATCGAGCGGTTGCGCGCCGAGGGGCGCACCGTCATCCAGGCCCTGCCAGGGCAGGAACAGGATCCGCGCAGCCTGGGCTGTCGCCAGATTCTCACCCGGCGCCATGGGCGCTGGGACATCCAAGACATCGATGTGGAGTAGAAAGAGTCGAGATGGGTAACAATGTCGTCGTGATCGGCACCCAGTGGGGCGATGAGGGGAAGGGCAAGGTCGTTGACCTGCTGACCGAGCGGGCCGCTGCCGTGGTGCGTTTTCAGGGTGGGCACAATGCCGGCCATACCCTGGTCATTGACGGTCAGAAGACCATCCTGCATCTCATTCCCTCGGGCGTGTTGCGCGCCGGGGTGCGCTGCCTGATCGGCAACGGCGTGGTGCTCTCGCCGCGCGCCCTGATCGAGGAGATGGAGATGCTTGAGGCATCGGGCGTGCCGGTGCGCGAGCGGTTGGGCATCAGTGCGGCCTGTCCGCTCATTCTGCCCTATCACATCGCGCTCGATCAGGCCCGCGAACAGGCGCGCGGCGCTAAGGCGATCGGCACCACGGGGCGCGGCATCGGTCCGGCCTACGAGGACAAGACCGCGCGGCGCGCCATTCGTCTCGGCGAGCTGCTCGATGCCGGGCACTTCGAGGCGCGTCTGCGCGAGGTGCTCGACTATCACAACTTCGTGCTCGAACACTATTACAAGGTCGCCCCGCTCGATCCGGTTGCGGTGCGTGACGAGGCGCTCGGCCATGCCGAGGTGCTGCGTCCGCTCATTGTCGATGTGCCGGGGCTGCTCCATGAACTGCGCGCCCAAGGCAAAGAGGTTTTGTTCGAGGGTGCGCAGGGCGCGCTGCTCGACATCGACCATGGCACCTATCCCTATGTGACCTCTTCGACCACCACCGCCGGCGGAGCCGCGAGTGGCAGCGGGGTTGGGCCGCGCGATCTCGACTATGTGCTCGGCATCGTTAAGGCCTACACCACGCGGGTGGGGGCGGGTCCCTTCCCGACCGAACTCTTCGACGCCGAGGGCGAGGGGCTCGGTCAGCGCGGCGCCGAGTTCGGCGCCACCACCGGGCGCAAGCGCCGTTGCGGCTGGCTCGATATGGTGGCGCTGCGCCGCTCCTTCGCCGTGAACAGCGTCACCGGGCTCTGCATCACCAAGCTCGACGTGCTCGACGGCATGGAGCGGGTGCGCATCTGCACCGGCTATAGCCTCGACGGGCGCGAGCTTGAGGTGCCGCCGCTTGGCGCCGAGGAACTGGAGCGCTGCGAGCCGCGCTATCTCGACTTCCCGGGCTGGAGCGACTCGACCGTGGGCGTCTCCAGTTTCGAGGCGCTGCCCGAAAACGCGCGCCGCTATCTGGAGGTCATCGAGCAGCTCAGCGGGCTTCCAATCGATCTGATTTCCACGGGACCGGATCGTCAGCAAACCTTGATCCGGCGTCATCCCTTCGACGTCTAGCACCTGAGTTGCACCCATGATTGAACCCAGCGTGAACGCACTGCTGCTCGAAGGTCTGCAACTGATGCTGATCGGCATGGGCATCGTGCTCGGCTTTCTGCTTCTGCTCGTTGGCGTGCTGCGGCTGATGTCCGGCGCGGTGCTGCGCTGGGCGCCCGAGGAGGCGCTGCCCGAACCCTTGCCCGCCGGGCGGCAGCTCGGCGGCGATGAACAGCGCCTGACCGCCGTCATCGGCGCCGCCATTGCTGATTATCGACGACGGCATCGGACCTGAGTGGTCCGCCTTCCCACCGATCCGCCGCCGGCCAGGTCAGCACGGGCTTGCGGGCGGCGCTTCGATCGCGAAACCCGACAGCGAACTTCCACCATGAATGATCCCAAGCCACTCGGTCTTACCGAGGTCGTCCTGCGCGACGCCCATCAGTCCCTGCTCGCCACGCGCCTGCGTCTTGAGGATATGCTCCCGATCGCGCCCAAGCTCGATCAGGTTGGCTACTGGTCCATGGAAAGCTGGGGTGGCGCCACCTTCGACGCCTGCATTCGCTATCTTGGCGAAGACCCCTGGGAGCGGCTGCGCGAGCTCAAGGCCGCCATGCCGAACACCCCCCAGCAGATGTTGCTGCGCGGACAGAATCTGCTCGGCTATCGGCACTATGCCGATGATGTGGTCGAGGCCTTTGTCGAGCGCGCGGCCTTCAACGGCATCGACGTCTTCCGCATCTTCGATGCCATGAACGATCTGCGCAACCTGGAGGCCGCCACGCGCGCCGTGCTGGCAACCGGCAAGCATGCCCAGGGCACCATGTCCTACACGGTGAGTCCGGTGCATCATCTCGACTACTGGGTCGATCTGGGGCGCCGTCTGGAGGATCTCGGCTGTCACTCCATCTGCATCAAGGACATGGCCGGGTTGCTCAAGCCCTATGTGGCCGAGGAGCTGGTCACGCGCCTGAAGGAAAACTGCTCCATTCCCATCGCCATGCAGAGCCATGCCACCACCGGCCTGAGCACCAGCACCATCGTCAAGGCGGTGGAGGCGGGCATCGATATGGTCGATACCGCCATCTCTTCCATGAGCATGACCTATGGTCACTCGCCAACCGAGTCGGTGGTGGCCATCTTCGAGGACAGCGCGCGCGCCACCGGGCTTGATCTGGCGCTACTCGAAGAGATTGCGGCCTATTTTCGCGAGGTCCGCAAGAAATACGCCAAATTCGAGGGTACCCTCAAGGGGGTCGATTCGCGCATCCTGGTCGCCCAGGTGCCCGGCGGCATGCTCACCAACATGGAGAACCAGTTGCGCGAGCAGGGTGCGAGCGATCGGCTCGATGAGGTGTTACTGGAGATTCCGCGCGTACGCGAGGATCTGGGCTTTATCCCGCTGGTGACGCCCACCTCGCAGATCGTGGGCACCCAGGCGGTGATCAATGTGCTCACCGGCGAGCGCTACCAGAGCATCACCACCGAGACCGCCGGCGTGCTGCGCGGCGAATACGGCGCTACCCCCGCACCGGTCGATGCCGAGCTGCAACAGCGGGTGCTCGCCGAGGGCCAGTCGCCCATCACCTGCCGCCCGGCGGATAATCTCCATCCCGAACTCGACGAGCTGACCACCCAGCTGCAAGAGCAGGCCGAGGAGCGCGGTATCGTGCTCGCCGAGGCGATGATCGACGATGTGCTCACCTATGCGCTCTTCCCGCAGGTGGGGCTGAAATTTCTCGAACATCGCAAGGATCCGAGCGCCTTCGAGCCCGCGCCCTGGACCGAATCGGCGGTGGCGAGCGCCGCGCATCGCTCTGCGGTTGCCGCGAGCGGCGCGGCGGTGAGCGAAAGTTATCGCGTGGAGGTCGATGGTCAGAGCTTCAGCGTGCGGGTCTCGCCCGAGGGCGCGGTTGAGTCCATCGCGCCGGCCCAGGCGGCGGCTCAGCCGCCCGCCGCCGCGCCCGCCGGCGCACCCGAGCGTGCGGTGCCGGCGCCATTGGCCGGCACCGTGGTCAAGCTCCAGGTCAAGGCGGGCGATACGGTTGCCTCGGGCGATGTGCTCATGGTGCTTGAGGCCATGAAGATGGAGACCGAGGTGCGCTCCCCCGAGGCCGGACGCGTGCTCGCGCTCGCCGTCGGCGAGGGCGACAGCATCCAGGTCGGTCAAACCCTGCTGACCCTGGGCTAACGTCATGGATGCGCTGCTGACACTTTGGCAATCGACCGGACTGGCCAATCTGAGCGCCGGACAGGCGTTCATGATGGGCATTGGCGGTCTGCTCGTCTATCTGGCCATCGCGCGCAAGTTCGAGCCGCTGCTGCTGCTGCCCATCGGCTTTGGCGCCATTCTGTGCAATGTACCGGTGGCGGGCATTGGCGGCCCCGACGGCATGATCGGCATGATCTACCATGTCGGCATCGAGACCGGCATCTTTCCGCTGCTCATCTTCATGGGCGTGGGCGCGCTGACCGATTTTAGCGCCCTGATCGCACGCCCCTCGACGCTGCTGCTCGGTGCGGCGGCGCAGTTTGGCATCTTCGCGACCCTGCTCGGGGCGCTGGCGCTCAATCTGGCGCCGGGCTTCGAGTTCAGCCTGGCGGATGCGGCCTCCATCGCCATCATCGG
>JAFGTZ010000190.1 GCA_016938795.1 Chromatiaceae bacterium
AATTGGCGGAAGGGGTGGGATTCGAACCCACGAACGGTCACCCGTCGCCGGTTTTCAAGACCGGTGCATTCAACCACTCTGCCACCCTTCCGTGAGGGGGGAAAACGGATTCAGGGCTTGAGTCTCTGCCTTCTCGTCCGTATCTTTCGAACGTGAAAGGATAACTCAAATCGCGCGTTTTCCCAACTGGTCATTCAGGCTTTGGCTCTTAAGGCGCCATCCCTGGAGACTTGCGCGGGCGCGCGCCTCAGGTATGCTTTTGGAACCTGGGGCGCGCTGGCGAGTCCTACATGGCGAGTCCAGACGCGCTCAATGCGATTTCTCAATCACCTGACCAAGGAGTCAATGTAACGACATGGCTAACTTCGAGTACACCTCCATGCCTTCGCAGGGCGTGACCGGCGCGGTTGCGGCCAACAAGGTTCTGAAAAACACCTATCTGCTGCTGTCCGCTACCCTGGCGTTCAGCGCCATCATGGCGATGGTGTCGATCCTGCTGGCGGTGCCCTCCTGGACCTACATGGCCTCGGTCATCGTTTCCATGATCCTCGGCATCTTCGTGCTGCCGCGCACGGCCAATTCGTCCGCCGGCATCGGCGTCATCTTTCTCATCACCGGCCTGCTCGGCTTTGGGCTCGGCGCTATCCTGAGCATGTATCTGGCCCTGCCGAATGGTCCTCAGACCGTGGGTCTGGCCTTCGGCGGCACGGCGGCCATTTTCCTGGGTCTCTCGGGCTATGCGCTGTCGAGCAAGCGTGACTTCAGCTTCATGGGCGGCTTCATCTTCGCCGGCATGATGGTGGTCATGATTGCGGTGATCGCGAACCTCTTCCTGCAGATGCCCGCGCTCTCGCTGGCCATTTCCTCGGCGATCATCCTGCTGATGAGCGGCTTCATCCTCTTCGATACCAGCCGCATCGCGCGCGGCGAGGAAACCAACTACATCATGGCCACCTACGGTATCTATCTGAGCATCTTCAACATCTTCGTGAGCCTGTTGCAGATTCTCGGAATCATGGGCGACGAATAATCCGCCCCGCTCGGCCTAACGGAACCCCGGCTCGTCCGGGGTTTTTTATGCCAATCACACCGAGGTTTCCCGGTGATGGCTGGCGGCTGGCAATTACTCTATTCCAGAGGTTTTGGCATGGAACTCTTTCTGAAAATCATGGCCGCCGCCCTGCTCGGCCTGCTGATTTGGCGCATGTGGCCGGTCTATAAGGCCTGGCAGGAAAACGGACCCAAGGCCCAGAAGGGTGACTGGTCCGCCGCCCTGCTCGCGCTTGGCTCGGTGGTGCTGCTGGTGGTGGTGCTCATCATGGCCGTGCGCGCCTGAGCGGCGCGGTTCAGTCCTCGGCGGCGAACTGGCGCAGCCGGCGCACCATGGCATCGAGCCCGTTGCGCCGTCCCATGCTGAGCTGGTTGGCAAGCCCCAGCTCGATGAGGAAGGCGTTGAAGTCAAAGGCCAGAATGGCGGCGGCGGACTGGCCTGACCAGAGCTGTTGCAGCAAGGCAATCAGACCACGCACCAGGGCGGCATCGCTGTCGGCCAGAAATTCAACACGCTCGGGCGCATCGGGCCGCCGACGCGCCACCAGATGCACCAGACTCTGACAGCCGTTGATGCGCGACGCGGCGTTTTTCAGCGCCTCGGGCATGGCGGGCAGATGCTCGCCTAGCTCGATGAGATAGTCCAGCCGGGTCGGCCAGTCGGGCAGCAGGGCGAAGCTGTCGATGAGTTCACGGGCGGCGGCCTCGGGCGAGTCGGCGCTCGCGGCTGGATAGGCCAGCTCCTCGACGGGGGGAGCGTGACGCGAGGCGCTCCGCTCGCGCGCCTGATCCAGAATCTCTTCGATGGCCGCGCCCAGGCGCTCGACCTCCTCGGCGCTGTTATAGAGCGCAAAGGAGGCGCGCAGGGTCGCGTCCACCCCGAGCCGCTCCATCAGGGGCTCGCAGCAGTGATGCCCGGTGCGCACGCAGATGCCGCGCCGATCAAGTTGCAGGCCGACATCCAGGGTCGAAAGCGGCGGCTCGCGCATCACCCAGGAGAGTACCGCGCACTTGTGCGGTGAGGTGCCCTTCAG
>JAFGTZ010000191.1 GCA_016938795.1 Chromatiaceae bacterium
GATAATTGGCGCTCCCTAGGGGATTCGAACCCCTGTTACCGACGTGAGAGGCCAGCGTCCTAACCGCTAGACGAAGGGAGCAGGTAATGCAGCGAAGAAGCGCGTATTATACGCAGATTAAGCCGCGCGACAAGCACTAGATGCACGGCCCCGATAACCTTGCTCCAAGCCCCGTGCTTCAGGCCCTGGGCCTGGGGTTATGCGGCAGCGGATTCTCTGGGTCATTTGCCCCGACCGGGCTCGAACGGCCTGGAGATCGATGCCTCTTTGCAGATTGAGTGGAATGCGCCAACAGGTGAGACAGGAATCCGACTCTTCAGCGACTGCGGGCGCGCTTGACATGCCCGCCCCCGTGATCGTGCCACGGCCAGAGCACACGATTTCGCGCGCGAACATCAGCGATAACGCCTTGAAGGTGCTCTATCGTCTGCGTCAGGAAAATTTCCAGGCGCATCTGGTGGGCGGCGGGGTGCGCGATTTGTTGCTCGGCCTTGAGCCCAAAGACTTCGATGTGGCCACCGACGCCACGCCCGAGCAGGTGCGCGAGATCTTCCGCAACTGTCGCCTTATCGGGCGGCGCTTTCGGCTCGCCCATGTCCACTTCGGACGCGACATCATCGAGGTGGCCACCTTTCGCGGCAGCGGCGGCGAGGAGGCCGATGACGAGGATCGGCGGGTCGAGAACGGCATGATCGTGCGCGACAACGCCTACGGCACCATTGCCGAGGATGCCTTGCGCCGCGACTTCACGATCAATGCGCTCTATTACGACATCCGCGACTTTTCGCTCATCGACTACGCGGGTGGGCTGGCCGATTTGCGCGCCGGGTGTTTGCGCCTGATCGGCGATCCGGAGCAACGTTACCGCGAGGATCCGGTGCGGATGCTGCGCGCGGTGCGTTTTGCCTGCAAGCTCGGCTTCAGCATCGACCCCGACACCGAGCGCCCCCTTTTCGAGCTTGGGCATCTGCTGGAGAGCATCGCGCCGGCGCGGCTGTTCGATGAGCTGCTGAAGCTGCTGCATTCGGGCTATGGTCTGGGTGTGTTCGAGAAGCTGCGCCATTACGGGCTCTTCGCGCAGCTCTTTCCCGAGACCGAGGCGGCGCTGGGGTGCGAGGAGCACGACTTCCCCATCACCTTTGTCAGTCGCGGGCTGGCCAATACCGATCAGCGCATTCAGGAGCATAAGCCGGTCACGCCCTTCTTTCTCTTCGCCATCCTGCTCTGGGAGCCGGTGCGTCGGCGCTATGGCGCGCTGCTGGAGGCGGGTGAGTCGCCCATCGAGGCGCTGGATCAAGCAGCCTCCGAGGTCTGCGCCCGGCAGCAGCAGCGGGTGGCCATTCCCAAGCGCTTCTCGCTGCCGATGCGCGAGATCTGGGCCTTGCAACCGCGCTTCGAGCAACGTCAGGGCAAGCGTCCCGCGCGACTGCTGACCCATCCGCGTTTTCGGGCCGCCTACGATTTTCTGCTGCTGCGCGCCGAATCCGGCGAGGTGGAGCAGGAGCTGGCGGACTGGTGGACGCGCTTTCAGGAGGCCAATGCGCAGGAGCGCGCGACCATGGCCGAGGGGGCGGCGGCGCGGCGCTCGCGCCGCCGCCGGCGTCGCAAGCCTGCGGCCAAGTCCAGCCTAACCGATGGGGGCTGAGTCGCTCCAGCCATCAGCTCAACCCGCTTGTATACCAATCACAGATGGATTTTTCGGTGAGGGCTGGGGGATGGACGCGGGGGTGTCAGCGGCAGGGATGCCGCTGTCAAGCCTCC
>JAFGTZ010000192.1 GCA_016938795.1 Chromatiaceae bacterium
CCCGGATAGTTCGCCACATGCTGGCGCGCGCCGGTGAGCAGATTGAAGAGGGTTGATTTGCCCGCGTTCTGCTGGCCGGCCAGGGCCACCAGAAGATCCTGGCGCTCATTCATCGTCGCAAATCTCGATGGTCTCGGCCTCGCGGCGACGCAGGGTGACATCCGCTGTCGCCAGTTTCACCTGGATGGGGTCGTTGAGCGGTGCGCTGCGCACCAGCACGATCTCGACATCCGGCATCAGACCCAGATCCATGAGGCGCTGGCGCACCGCGCCCCGGGCACGGTGGCGGCGGATGCGGGCGCGGCGGCCCGGACAGACGTCATTGAGGGTGCGAGCAGGGCAATCGGGGTGTTTGGGCATGGTGGAGTGCGTCCGGCGGTTTCCAGTGAATAAAAATTCTAAGCGTTTCCTGTCTCGCCTGCAAATGATAAAGATTGCTATTTGCGCAATTTTTCGGCTTGCGCTATGGTTTTCATCCGGTTGGCGCTGTCATCGACCGCCAGGCCCTCTTAACCACTCAACAACAAGAGGATGATCATGACCCTCTCTGCACCTCATCTCTCCGCCACCCTGCTGCTCGCCTGCGGCCTCGCCGCCGGTCAGGCCCTGGCGCACACGCCGCTGTGCTCCTGCTACGACAATGGCGACGGCACCGTCTTCTGCGAGGGCGGCTTCTCGGACGGATCCTCCGCCTCGGGCGTCAAGATCAGCGTGCTCGACGCCAGCGGCAACGCCCTGATCGAGGGCGCCATGAACGAGAACAGCGAGTTCGAGTTCGACAAGCCCGATGGCGACTACAGCGTGCTCTTCGATGCCGGCCCAGGGCACGCGATCAGCATCAAGGGTCAGGACATCGTCGAATAACCGCCTGGCAGCTGTCTGGCTTTCGCACCCCTTTGCACTCTCAAAGACAGGATCCGTGTTGCAATGAAAACTTCCCTTGCACTCTTCGCCTCGGTGGCGACCCTGAGCGCCGGACTCGCGCAGGCGCATTTCCAACTGCTCTACACCCCCGAGGTCATGCTGGAGGATCCGGCGGAGATTCCTCTCAAACTGGTGTTCGGGCATCCCATGGA
>JAFGTZ010000193.1 GCA_016938795.1 Chromatiaceae bacterium
CAGGGCGACCCGCCGCGCCCGTAGACGTGCAGCGACTGGGCAAAATAGCCCGGTTGTCCATCGTCGCGCAGAAAATCGCGCAGCGTGGTGCCACCCTGTGCGATGGCCGCGCCGAGCACGGCACGGATGGTCTCGGCGAGCCGCACAAAGCGGGCGCGACTGATGCGCCCGGCGGCGCGTGCGGGATGGATGCCGGCGAGAAAGAGCGACTCGTTGGCGTAGATGTTGCCCACGCCCACCACCACCCGTGAATCCATAATGAAGGCCTTGACCGCGACGCGCCGTCCCTGAGCGAGCCGATGGAGATGCTCGCCCGTGAACTCCGGGTCGAGCGGCTCCGGGCCGAGATGGGCGAGCAACGGATGGGTGGTGAGCGCCTCCTCGGGGCTCTGGTCGAGCCAGAGAAAGAGCCCGAAGCGGCGCGGGTCGTGAAAGCGCAGGCAGGGGCCATCGAGACAGCAGAGATCGAGATGGTCATGAGTGCGCGGCGGCTGGCGCGCCTCGGTGATACGCAGACTGCCCGACATGCCGAGATGGATCAGCAGGCTGCCGTACTCCAGATCGGCCAGCAGATATTTGCCGCGTCGCTGCAGGGAGTCAATGCGCGCCCCGGCCAGACGTTCGGCCGTGTGCGGCGCCACAGGCTGGCGCAGGCGCGCCTCGCGCACCACCAGGCGCTCGATGCGCCGCCCCTCCAGATGGGGGCGGATGCCGCGCAGGGTGGTTTCGACCTCGGGCAGTTCGGGCATGGGGCTCAGGTTCGCGGCTAGGGATTGTCGGGCGCGAAGGGATCCTGTCCGAAGCCCACGGGCGGTTCCTTGTAGGGCTCGGCGCCGAAACCGTCTGTCGGCTCCTCTTCGATCTGGCCATCGGGGCTGAGCCGGACCGAGGGCGCCGGCCCGAGCGGCAGATCGCCCGGCAGGGGGGCCTCGGGGTTGGCAAAGGGATCGAGCGGCGCATCCGGCGCAGGAGTCGCCTCGGGCGCGGGCGGGTCGATGACGGGCGGATCCGGCGCGAAGGGATCGTTGGGATCGGGCATCACCGCCTCGGCCAGCGGCGCCTCGGGATCGGTGATGAGATCCGGGGCGCGTGTCAGGCGGTAGGCGATCCCCAGCTCGGGGCGCGCCCAGAGCCGGCGATCCTCCGAGACCTCGAAGCGCAGGCTGCGCCCGTTCAGGTCGCGCAGTTCAAGGCGTGCCGCGCCGCTCGCGAAGGACTCGCGCGCCAGCGCCTCGATACGTTCGGCACGCAGGGTGGCGAGCAGCGCAAGCATCGACTCGACAAGCGGCACGTCGTCGAGCGTGGCGTAGGCCGGTTTGAAATCACGCGGCAGCAGATCGCGCGAGACCAGCTCGCGCGCGGGGGCGAGCAGACGGTGGCTGAAGCGATCATCGACCAAATGCACCATATCGCCAATGGCCACATAGCGCTGCTCGCCGATGGGCGAGTGCGCGCCAAGGGCGAGTTCGAGTGTATCGACACGCAGCCACACCCGAGGCGGCGCCAGCCCCAGCGCCGGCAGGTCGAGCCCCTGTATGGGCAGGCTGCGACTCACCGGGCTGTGCAGCAGCTCCAGCAGGGCCTCGATCTGCTCGGCATCGGCATCGGTGCGCAAGGGTTCGAGCAGCGACCATTGGCCCCGGGCATTGGCCTGCAGGCGGATGAGCGGTTCGCCCGGACGCTCGATCTCGATCAGGCGCGGGGGCAGGGGACCGCTCTCGGCGAGCCGGGGCAGGGCGCGCGGTGCTTGCAGCTCACCAAGAATGACGCCCGCAAGCACCAGCAGCAGGGCCGCCAGGGCCAGATTGAGTAACCAGCGCGCGCTCATCTCAGCCTCCCGCGCCGCCAGCGCACCAAGAGTCCTAGCAGCGCGAAAGCGCTCGGTAGCAGCACCAGGCTGGCCGCACTCAGCCAGAATGCACGCCGCTCTCCGAGCACCAGCGCCTCGGGAGCGCGCTCGGGGGGCGGCAGCTCAAGCAGCGGGCGCGAGCCATTCAGCCAGCCCAGCATGGCAAGCGTGAGTGTGCGGTTGCCGGCCACACCGAGAAAGGCATTGCTCGCGAAATCGCCATCACCCAGCAGCAGCACGCGCTGTTCGCGCCCTGGTTCTCCTCCCGCTCGGGCAAGCGCCAGGCCGACTGTCAGGGGTCCGGCGCGCTCGCCAACCACCTCGTCGCGTTCGATCGGAGGCAGGTCGAGCCGCCCCAGCTCGTTCCAGCTGCGGGCGCTGCTCGTGAAGGTTGCCGCAAGCCTCCACTCAGCCCCAGCGGCGGGCTCGAAGGCGAGCGCGCCGGGCAGCAGCGCGGCATCATCCAGAGGCATTCCCAGCGCTGCGCTCGCCTCAGAAGGCTCAAGCAAGGCCGCGACCGCAGGCTCGGGCACCCCCAGACGGGCCGCCTCGGGGTCGATGACCAGCCCGGGCAGGGGTTGCAGCCCCAGCGCCTCGGCGAGGGCGTCGAGCCCCTTGAGCGGCCCCGGGTCGAGCAGCCAGAGCAGATTGCCCCCGCGATCAAGATACTCAAGCAACCGTTCAATCTCGCCTGGAAAGAGACTGATCTGCGGCATGGAGAGCACGACCAGCTGGGTGTTGACCGGCACCTCGGTGATCTGGGTCAGATCGAGTGGGCGCACCCGATAGCCCTGCGCCTCCAGCTCCTCGCCGAGCAGCCCCAGATCGGATGGCGCGGTGCCCGCGATGGCGCGCTCGCCATGTCCCTCGATGACCGCCACCCAGGGCATCTCCTCGGCCAGAAGCCGCATCAGGGCTGCCCCCATGGCGCGCTCGCTGAGTTCACTCACTAGCTCGCGACGGGCGCGATAGTCGATGAGGATCTGACCGAGCAGCGAGACCTCGGCCTCGCGCGCCTGTTCGGGGAAGCGCTGCGGATCGACATAGCGGATGGAGAGCGCCGGCAGGGCCTGGCGATAGGGGGCGAGAAAGCGATCAACAGCGCGCCCTGGCGCTGAAGCGGGGTCGGCAAAGACGGTGAAGCTCGGCGGTGTCTCCAGGCGCTCGACAATGGCCAGACTCTGAGCCGAGAGGCTGTTACGCGCCGTGCTGCTCCAGTCCCAGTAGCGATCATGGCGGGCGCCAAGCCAGCCGAGTGCGATGACCAGGGCCAGCAGCAAAAGCAGATAAAGCGCATCGACGAGGGGGCGCTCGATGCGCCGCCAGAGATTCAGCAAAGAAGCGAGCAGAGGACTCATGCGAAGCGCCGGTTCACCAAACGTCGCTCGGTCAGGGCCAGAAAAAAGACCGTGAAGAGCAGAAAATAGAGCAGATCGCTCAGGCGCACGGCGCCGAACAGAAACCACAGCAGATGCTCGTTCCAGGCCAGCCAGCCGAAGAGCGAGAGCGAGGTGGACAGGAGCGGCTCGGCGCGACCGATGACCGAAAAGAGCAGCAGCAGCCCGAAGGCTGCAAGCACCGAAGCGCCCGGTTGGGCGCTGAGGCTGGAGGCATAGAGACCCACGGCGGCAAAAAAACCGCCGGCCAGCCAGAGCCCCAGGGTCGCTGCGGCAAGCTGCCCCGCATCGAGCGCCACCGTGCCGGCGAGCAGGGCAACATTGAGCGCGGGCAGCAGACAGAGCGGCGCGAGCAGCAGCCAGAGCCCCAGAAACTTGCCGAGCACCAGGCTCAGCCGACGCACCGGGGCCGCCTCCAGCAAGTCGAAACTGGCTTCGCGAAACTCGCTGCTCAACATGCGCTGCGCGAGCAGGGGCGCGGCCAGCATGACCACCACGGCGGCAAAGCCGAAGAGGTTCAGCGTCAGCTCAAGCGTGAGGGGCGCGGCGCGTGCGGCGGCATCGAGCGCGCTGAAGTCCTCCAGCACCTGGAGAAAGATCCAGGCGAGCACCACCTGGCCCGCCCCCAGCAGCACCCAGAGCATGGGCGTGACCAGCCCGGAGCGCAGTTCGCGCGCGGCAAGCGTGAGAATCATTGCGGATCCTCCGCGCCGGTGAGATCGAAAAAGATGCGCTCCAGATCGCTGCGCTCGGGCTGCAACTCGTAGAGCGCAAGGCCGGCCCCGAGAATATCGCGCGACAGGTCTGCCGAGCTGGCGCCGTCGGCGAGCACCACCCGGAAGCGCCCCTCGCCAAGCGCCGTGGCGGCGTGCACGGTCGCCAGCTCGGTCAGACGTGCACAGCCTTCGGCCTCGTTGAGCGCTCCCGCCGCCTGTGCACTCGGCCAGCTCAGCCGGACCCGCCACAGATGGGGCGCCTGATCAGCGGCCAGATAATCGCCATAGAGCATCCGCCCCTGATGCAGGATGGCCACCCGATCACACACCGCCTGCACCTCGGGCAGCAGGTGGCTGGAGAAGATGACCCCGCACTCCTGCGCCAGCTCGCGAATGAGCGCGCGCATGGCGCGCATCTGATAGGGGTCGAGCCCCTCGGTGGGCTCGTCGAGAATGAGCAGGCGCGGGCGGTGGATGATCGCCTGGGCCAGCCCCAAGCGCTGGCGAAAGCCCTTCGAGAGCCGCGCGATGGGGTGACGTCCCATGGCGTCGAGACCGCAGCGGTGCTTGGCCTCGTCGAGCGCGCCCGCGATACGCCGGCGCGGGATGCCGCGCAGCCGGGCGCAGAAGCGCAGATATTCATCGACGCGCAGCTCGGGGTAGAGTGGCGGTCGATCGGGCAGATACCCCAGATGGCGGCGCGCCTCGCGACCCTCGCGCGCGAGGTCGAGTCCGAGAATCTCGATGCGTCCGGCACTTGGCGCGAGCACCCCGGCGAGCAGCCGCAGACAGGTGGTCTTGCCCGCGCCGTTGGGGCCGAGCAGGCCAAGCACATGGCCCCGCTCCAGCGCCAGATTGACGTCCGACAACGCCAGACGGGCGCCGAAACGGCGGCTGAGATCGGTGACGCGGACCAGGGTTTCCATGGGGCAGGGAAGATACCTGTTCGCGCCGCGCTTGCCAATGAATGGCGAGCTCAACCTTGGTCACCTCATGTCCCTGCGGCGAATCTGGTATGTTGCCAGCGCGCGCAAAGACTCGTCTCGGCACGGGTCTCGCCCATGTCTTCATTTTCTTGTCCAGAGGAAGGCTCATGTTCCTGAATACACTCTTCCTTGTGTTGGCCACGGCCATCATGGTTCCCGCCGTGCTGATTCTCTATGGCGTCACGCGCTGGCAGAGCGCGACCCTGGCGCTCGGCGACGAGCTGGAACGCCAACGTCGCGCCCTCTCGCCCCGAACTTACAATCCCGAGGAAATCGCCGCGCTGCCCACGCCCGTGCAGCGATTTTTCGAGGCGGTTCTGGTGTCCGGCCAACCCCTGGTCGTCGCCGCTGAACTTGGGCAGGAGGGCCGCATCAATCTTGGCGGCGAGCAGCCGCGCTGGAAACTCTTGCGCGCGCGCCAAAGCGTGGTTACGCAGGCGCCCGGATTTCTCTGGGATGCGCGCGCGCCGCTCCTGCCCGGCCTGGCGATTTTTGCCCAGGAGACCCTGCTCGCCAGCGGCGGGAGTTTTCGTCTGGCGCTCTTCGGTTTGCTGCCAATCAAGCGCATCGCCAGCAGCGAGCGCCTGACCGAGGCCCAGCGGCTGCGCTTTCTGGCCGAGTCCGTTTGGTATCCCACCCGGCTGCTGCCCAGCCAGGGCGTGCGCTGGGAGGCCATGGACGAGGAGTCTGCCCGCGCCACCTTGGTGGATGGTGAGGCGCAGACCAGCCTGGTGTTCAGCTTCGATGCCAACGGTCTGGTGCGGGGTGTGCGTGCCGAGGCGCGTGCGCGTCTGGTGGGCAAGCAGCTGGTCGAGACGCCTTGGGAAGGTCGCTTCTGGGAATACCGCCAGCATGGCGGCATGATGATTCCGGTTCAGGCCGAGAGCGCCTGGATCGAGAACGCTCGGCGCATCCCCGACTGGCAGGGACGCATCACTGAGATCATGTACAAGTTCGCGCCCTAAACCACGGCCAGGTTTGCTGTTATACCAATCACAGATGGATTTTTCGGTGGGGCTGAGGGATGGACGCGGGGGTGTCAGCGGCAGGGATGCCGCAGTCAGGCCTCCAGGGAGGGATTCAGTTCCGCCCCGTGGCCATCACCCAGCCAGGAGCCCATGAAGAAAACCCAAAACCTGATGGGCAATGAGCAGACCAAGCGCAAATCAGTTTTTGGTTTTCCTCGACCGCCCCTTCTCGCGAAAAGGGCGGGGAGGAGGTTCGGGTTGCTCGTGATCAGCCCTGCAACTTGCGCTTGAGCAGCTCGTTGACCTGGGCCGGGTTGGCCTTGCCGGCGCTGGCCTTCATGACCTGACCAACGAAGAAGCCGAACACCTTGTCCTTGCCGGCGCGGTACTGTTCCACCTGGGCGGGGTTGGCGGCGATGATGGCGTCGATCATGGTCTCGATGGCGCCCGTGTCGGTGATCTGCTTGAGGCCGCGCGCCTTGATGATGGCATCCACCTCGCCCTCGCCCTGGAACATCGCCTCGAACACCTGCTTGGCGAGCTTGCCCGAGAGGGTCTTGTCCTGAATGCGCTCAAGCAACCCGGCGAGCTGTGCGGCGGACACCGGGCTGTCGCTGATGTCGCGTTCGCTCTTGTTGAGCGCGGCCATGAGTTCGCCGCTCACCCAGTTGGCCGCGAGCTTGGGCTCGCCGCAGATGCGCGCGACGGCCTCGAAATAATCCGCCAGCTCGCGGCTTGCGGTCAGCAGGTTGGCGTCGTAGTCGGAGAGTCCGTAGTCGGCGCGAAAGCGCGCGCGCTTGGCATCGGGCAGCTCGGGCAGATCGGCGGTGGCCGCCTCGATGAAGGCGGCGTCGATCTCCAGCGGCAGCAGGTCGGGATCGGGGAAGTAACGGTAGTCGTTGGCCTCTTCCTTGGTGCGCATGGAGCGCGTCTCGTCCTTGGTCGGATCGTAGAGACGGGTTTCCTGCACCACCTGTCCGCCCCTTTCGATCAATTCGATCTGGCGCTCGACCTCGAATTCGATGGCCTTTTCCAGGAAACGGAACGAATTGACGTTCTTGATTTCGGCGCGGGTGCCGAAGGTCTTTTGCCCGACAGGGCGCACCGAGACATTGGCGTCCATGCGGAAGGAGCCTTCCTGCATGTTGCCATCGCTGATGCCGATATAGCGCACGATTTGGTGGATCTTTTTGGCATAGGCCACCGCCTCCTGAGGCGAGCGCAAATCAGGCTCGGAAACGATTTCGAGAAGCGGCGTGCCGGCGCGGTTGAGATCAATGCCGGTATAGCCCTGAAAATCCTCATGCAGCGACTTGCCAGCGTCCTCTTCGAGATGGGCGCGGGTGACGCCGATGGTTTTGACGCTGCCGTCCTCCAGCAGAATCTCCACCTGACCTCGACCCACCACGGGCAGCTCGTACTGACTGATCTGATAGCCCTTCGGCAGGTCGGGATAGAAATAATTCTTGCGCGCGAACACCGAGCGCGGCGCAATCTCGGCGCCAATGGCGGCGCCAAAACGCACGGCAAGGCGCACCGCCTCTTCATTCAAGACCGGCAGCACACCCGGCAGACCAAGATCGATGGCGCTAGCCTGCGTATTGGGCTCGGCCCCGAAGGCGGTCGAGGTGGCGGAAAAGATCTTCGAGCGGGTCGCGAGCTGGGTGTGAATCTCGAGACCGATGACGGTTTCCCATTGCATGGTTGGACCTGTTGGATCAATCGGCGCCAAGCGCCTTCACTCAAACCCCGCCGGCGCGGCCTGATGCCAGTGTGTCGCGTGCTGGAAGCGGTGCGCGACATTAAGCAGGCGGGCCTCCTGGAAATAGTTGCCGATGAGCTGCAAGCCCACGGGCAGGCCAGCGACCGGTTCGATGGGAATGGACATACCGGGCAGCCCCGCGAGATTGGTGGCGATGGTGTAGATGTCGTTGAGATACATGGCCACCGGATCGTCGAGCTTGGCGCCGAGCGCGAAGGCCGTGGTGGGGCTGGTTGGCCCGAGAATGACATCGACCTCCTCGAAGGCGCGGCGGAAATCCTGGGCGATGAGCTGGCGGATCTTCTGCGCCTTGAGATAGTAGGCGTCATAGTAGCCCGCCGAGAGCACATAGGTGCCGATCATGATGCGCCG
Organism: Chromatiaceae bacterium; assembly: GCA_016938795.1. GTDB lineage: Bacteria > Pseudomonadota > Gammaproteobacteria > Chromatiales > Chromatiaceae > Marichromatium. The sequence goes on from JAFGTZ010000193.1 coordinate 8,051, forward strand.
GCGCACCTCGGCGCCAAAGCCCTCGGCGCGGCTGCGGGTATAGAGGTCTTCGAGCGAGGCGGGATGTTCGCAGCGATGCCCGTAGCGTACCCCATCGAAACGGGCGAGGTTCGAGGAGCACTCAGCGGGCGCGACCACGTAATAGACCGGCACCGAGAGCGGACTGTTTGGCAGGCTGATGTCCTTGATGGTGGCGCCGAGCTGTTCGTATTCACGGATGGCCGCCTCGACCGAGCGGGCTACGCCGGGATCGAGCCCCTCGCCGAAGTATTCCTTCGGCAGACCGATGCGCAGTCCGTGCAGATCGTCGTCGAGCGAGTCCACATAGTCCGGCACGGGCACTTCGGCGCTGGTGGAGTCACGCCGGTCGAAACCGGCCATCTCATCGAGCAGACAGGCCGCATCGGCCGCCGAGCGCGCCATGACCCCGGCCTGATCGAGCGAGGAGGCAAAGGCGATCATGCCCCAGCGCGAGCAGCGCCCGTAGGTGGGCTTGATGCCGGTGATGCCGCAGAAGGCCGCCGGCTGGCGAATGGAGCCGCCGGTGTCGGTGCCGGTGGCGGCGGCACAGAGCCGCGCGGCCACCGCCGCCGCCGAGCCGCCCGAGGAGCCGCCCGGCACCCGCGCTGCATCCCAGGGATTGCGGACCGGGCCGAAATGGCTGGTCTCGTTGCTGGAGCCCATGGCGAACTCGTCCATGTTGGTCTTGCCGAGCACCACGGCGCCGGCAGCGGCAAGGCGCTCGACCACGGTGGCGTCATAGGGCGCGGTGAAGTTCTCCAGCATGCGCGAGGCGCAGGTGGTGCGCAGCCCGGCGGTGCAGAAGATGTCCTTGTGCGCGATGGGAATGCCTGTGAGTGGGCCGGCCGCGTCGCGGCGCAGCGCCTCATCGGCACGCTCGGCGGCGGCCAGGGCGCCCTCGGCGTCTACCGTGATGTAGCTGTTGAGCCGGGCGTCGAGCCGCTCGATGCGCTCCAGATAGTGGCGCGTGAGTTCAAGGCTCGAATAGCGACGCAGGCGCAGATCGGCGGCGAGTTCAGCGATGGATTTGTTCTGCATCAGTCGATGACCTTGGGAACCAGATAGAGGCCATTGTCGGTGAGAGGGGCAAGCGCCTGAAAGTCGGCGCGTCGGTCGCTTTCCTCGACCACGTCGGGGCGCAGGCGCTGCGCCATCTGGAGCGGATGCGCCATGGGCTCGACGCCCGAGGTATCGACCGCGTCCATGCGCGCGACCAGATCAAGGATGTTGGACAGATCGGCGGCATAGCGCTCGCACTGCCCGGAGTCGATGGCGAGACGCGCGAGATGGGCCATCTTGGCGACGTCGGTGCAATCCAGTGACATGGGGTTCTGCCAGTAACCTGAATGAAAGACCAGCGACCATAGCATAGGGCCGCCATTTGTCTCCAGTTTCAAGGACTACGGACAAGGCGCACTCTGCCTTGCCGATCCCGCGCGGCATTGCTAGATTAGCTGATCTATTTTTCATCGACCCCTTCAACGGACTCCGGCCAAGATCGCCGCGCATCTTGCCCAGGCGCTTCGAGCCGACTTCCCAAGGTACAGAATCCGATGCTGTTTAGACGCATTCGCGGGATGTTCTCCAACGATCTCTCGATCGACTTGGGGACAGCCAATACGCTCATCTACGCCCGCGGACGGGGCATCGTTCTCAATGAACCATCGGTGGTGGCCGTGCGTCACGAACGCAGCGGCGGCGGCAAGTCGATCGCGGCGGTGGGCGAGGAGGCCAAGCTGATGCTCGGGCGCACGCCGCAGAGCATCACGGCCATCCGCCCGATGAAGGACGGCGTCATCGCTGACTTCACGGTGACCGAGAAGATGCTGCAATACTTCATCCACAAGGTGCACGAGTCGCGCCTCATCAGCCCGAGCCCGCGCGTGCTCATCTGCGTGCCCTGCGGCTCGACCCAGGTCGAGCGGCGTGCCATCAAGGAATCGGCCGCCGGTGCAGGCGCGCGCGAGGTCTATCTGATCGAGGAGCCCATGGCCGCCGCCATCGGCGCGGGATTGCCGGTGCACGAGCCGCGCGGCTGCATGGTCATCGACATCGGCGGCGGCACCTCGGAGGTTGCGGTGGTCTCGCTCAACGGCATCGTCTATTCGGCCTCGGTGCGCATCGGCGGCGACACCTTCGATGACGCCATCATTAACTACGTGCGCCGCAACTACGGCACCCTCATTGGCGAGGCCACTGCCGAGCGCATCAAGCACAGCATCGGCTCGGCCTTTCCGGGCAACACGGTGCTGGAGATTGAGGTCAAGGGACGCAATCTCGCCGAGGGTGTACCGCGCAGCTTTACCCTCAACAGCAATGAAATTCTTGAGGCACTGCAGGAGCCGCTCTCGGGAATCGCCGGCGCCGTCAAGATGGCGCTTGAGCAGACGCCGCCCGAGCTGGGTGCGGATGTGGCCGAGCGCGGTATCGTGCTCACCGGCGGCGGTTCGCTGTTGCGCGATTTCGATCGCCTCATCGAGGAGGAAACCGGGCTGCCCGTGGTCATGGCGGATGACCCGCTCACCTGTGTCGCGCGTGGCGGAGGCAAGGCCCTGGAGATGATTGATGAGCGCGCCATGAGCGGCCTTTTCTCAACTGAATAGCCAGGCGAGACGCGTAGCAACCGATTCACGAGGACGCCGCTATGAAGCCATTATTTGTCCGCGGCCCCTCTCCATTGCTGCGCATGATTCTGGCGCTGGTGCTGTCGCTCGCCCTTATCGTCACCGATCACCATTTCAATCATCTCGGCACGCTGCGCTCGGCCCTCCTGGTGCTGGTCTACCCTCTGCATGTTCTCGCCAATCTGCCGGCCCGGCTGGCGCGTCAGGCCGAGAACCAGCTGGCTAGCGAGGAGCAACTGCGCCAACTCAACAGCGCACTGCATCGCGAAAACCTGACGCTCAAGGCGCGCTTGCAGCAGTTCGAGGCGCTGGAGGCCGAGAACATGCGCCTGCGCGATCTGTTGGGATCATCGTTCAACGTTGGGGATCGGGTACTGATCGCCGAGATTCTCGCGCTCGATCTCGCACCCTATCGGCAGCAGGTCATGATTAACAAAGGGGCGCGTTCGGGGGTCTTTGTCGGCCAGCCGGTGCTCGATGCCCGCGCGGTCATGGGGCAGGTAATCCAGACCCATGCGTTCGCGGCCACGGTGCTGCTCATCACTGATTCGGAGCACTCGCTGCCGGTGGAGATTAACCGTAACGGGTTGCGTACGATTGCTGCGGGCACGGGCTTGAGTCAGGAATTGCAGTTGCTCTACATCCCTAAAAATGCCGATGTCAAGGTGGGCGATCTGGTGGTCACCTCGGGACTTGGCGAGCGCTTCCCTCCAGGCTATCCGGTCGCGCGCATCAAGACGGTGCGCCACGATCCAGACAACCCCTTTATCACGGTGCTTGCCGAGCCGACCGCACGGCTTGATCGCAGTCGCGAGGTGCTGCTGGTGTGGACACTCGGCCAGCACACGCCCGAGCCGCCCAAGGCAAGCGGTCTTGCCGATCCCATGGCGGCGACGCAACCATGAACGCACAAAGGCGGCGCGGCGGCTGGCTTATTTCGCTCAGTCTGTTCATTGCCTTTCTGCTCACGATTCTGCCCATGCCGCCACAGTTCGACGCCTGGCGTCCGCAATGGGTCGCGCTGGTTATCATCTATTGGTGCCTCATGAGCCCCGAACGGCTGGGGGTCTTCTCGGCCTTTGTGATCGGGCTGGCGCTCGATGTGGTCTCAGGTACACTGCTCGGACAGCACTCGCTCACGCTCTCGCTGCTGGCCTATCTGGTCATCGAGCTACATCCACGCATCCGGGTCTTTCCGCTCTGGCAGCAAACGCTCTTTGTCTGGGTGCTGCTGCTCGCCGATCGTTTGCTCACGCTCTGGGTGTTAGGCGCTACTGGTCAGCCCATGCCCTCGCTGACCTACTGGAGCCCGACCTTTCTCGGCTTCCTGCTGTGGCCCTGGCTCAGTGTGCTGTTAAACGATCTGGGACGTCGCGCGGGGGTGCTCTAGGCGCATGCTTGAACCCAGCTTTCAGGAACGCAAACGCGAGCAACGGCTGATCCGCTCGCGTGCGAGCATCGCTGCCGCCCTGGTCATCCTGGCCCTAGGACTGCTGATCTGGCGCCTGCTGCATCTACAACTCGACCAGCACGAGCATTTCTCGGTACTCTCGAAAGATAACCGCGTCAAGGTGCAGCCCATCGCACCGACCCGCGGACTCATTTACGATGCCCGGGGCGTTCTGTTGGCCGAGAATCACCCCTCCTTTGCGCTCGATATCACGCTGGAGAAGGTCGAGGATCTGGAACACACCATCGAGGCGCTTGGGCATCTTGTCCCCATTGATGAGAAGGATCGCGCCCGTTTCGAGCGGCTTAAACGTCAGCGGATGCGCTTTCAGGGCGTGCCCATCCGGCTGAATCTGACCCCCGAGGAGGTGGCGCGCATCGCGGTGAATGGTCATCGCTTCCCGGGGGTTGATGTGCGCGCGGAGCTGGTGCGCGCCTATCCGCTGGGCATCGCCACGGCCCATGTGCTGGGGTATGTGGGCCGCATCAACGAGCGTGAGCTCAAGTCGATCGACAGCCGCAACTATGCCGGAACCCACTTCATCGGCAAGGGCGGAGTCGAAAAGGCCCACGAGGATCTGCTCCACGGACAGGTGGGCCATCAGCAGGTTGAGGTCAACGCGCGCGGGCGGGTCTTGCGCACCCTCTCCAGCACACCGCCTCGGCCAGGCCGGGATTTACTGCTCTATCTAGATATCGGATTGCAACAGGCCGCCATGGCCGCCCTTGGTGATCGGCGTGGCTCGGTGGTGGCCATCGATCCGCGCACCGGCGGTGTTCTGGCCCTGGTCAGTACGCCGAGCTTCGATCCCAATCTCTTCGTCGAGGGCATCAGCCAGCGCGACTATCAGGCGCTTCTGCATTCAGCCGATAAACCGCTCTTCAACCGCGCGGTACGCGGCCAATATCCGCCCGGCTCCACGGTCAAGCCATTCATCGGGCTTGGCGGTCTGCGCTATGGACTCATCAGCGAGCAGAGCACCACCTATTGCCCCGGTTACTTCACCTTGCCGGGCAATACGCATCGCTATCGCTGCTGGCGCCGGGGCGGGCACGGCAGCCTCAACCTCAAGGGCGCGATCGAGCAGTCGTGCGATGTCTATTTCTATGATCTCGCCAACAAACTCGGGATCGACCGCCTGCATGCCTCGCTCGCCGACTTCGGCTTTGGCGCCCCGACCGGAATCGACCTCTCGGGCGAACTTGGCGGATTGCTGCCCTCGCGCGAGTGGAAGGAACGCGTGCGCAATCAGCCCTGGTTCCCCGGCGAGACCCTGATCGTCGGCATTGGTCAGGGTACCTTTCTCGCCACGCCCCTGCAGCTGGCCGTGGCCACGGCAACCCTGGCCAATCGCGGTCTCTTCATCGAGCCGCGTGTGGCGCGCGCCAGCCTGCTGCCTGGCGAGGCTCAGGCACAGGCGTTTCCGCTGCTCAGTCGTCGCATCGAACTGGATGATCCGCGCTACTGGGATCACGCCATCGACGGGATGCTGGCGGCGGTTGAGACCAAGCGCGGTACGGCACGGCGTATCGTCTCACCGGATTACCGCATTGCCGGCAAGACCGGTACCTCGCAGGTGTTCAGTATTGGGCAGAGCGAAACCTATGACGCCGAGTCCGTGCCCGAACACCTCAAGGACCATGCGCTCTTTGTGGGGTTTGCGCCAGCCGAGGATCCCCGCATCGCGGTTGCGGTCCTGGTCGAGAACGGCGGGGGAGGGGGGGCGACAGCGGCACCGGTGGCGCGCCAGGTGATCGACGCCTATCTCGGCGGCACACCGCTTGTCATGGAGTCCGAGGTGAACGGTGGTCACTAGACGCCTGTCCAGCGATGCGGCGCCCGAGGTCGAGGCCGGCAAGCCGGGGCTGTTTCGCCGCCTGCATCTTGATGCCCCCCTGCTGGTGGCCCTGCTTGGCCTTTGCGGCTTCGGGCTCATGGTGCTTTACAGCGCCGCCGATCAGGACATGCAGGCCATTGAGCGGCAGTTGCTTCGCCTTGGGCTGGCCTTTGGACTGATGTTGGCAGTGGCTCAGATTCCGCCGGCCCGGCTGCGCTCCTGGTCGATGCTGCTCTATCTGACAGGGGTGGCCATGTTGATTGCCGTTTTGCTCATTGGTGAGGTTGGCAAGGGTGCGCAGCGCTGGCTTGATCTCGGGGTGGTGCGCTTTCAGCCCTCGGAGCTGCTCAAGCTCGCGGTGCCCATGGCGGTGGCCATGGTGCTGTCATCGCGCGCCTTGCCGCCCTCTCTCGCGCGGGTTGTGCTGGCCTTGGTCATGACGGCCATGCCGGTGGTGCTGATCGCCAAGCAGCCCGATCTTGGCACCGCGCTGCTGGTGGCCAGCGCGGGCATCCTGGTGCTCTTTCTCGCCGGTCTTGGCTGGCGTCTCATCGCCGCCTTTGCGCTCTTCGCCGCCGCCGCCGCTCCCCTGCTGTGGTTTAACATGCGTGACTACCAGCGCCAGCGCGTGCTGACGTTTCTCAACCCCGAGTCCGATCCGCTCGGCTCAGGCTATCACATCATTCAATCCGAAATCGCCATCGGCTCGGGAGGGATCTCGGGCAAGGGGTGGCTGAACGGCACCCAGTCGCACCTGGAGTTTCTGCCCGAACGCCATACCGATTTCATCTTCGCAGTCATCGGTGAAGAATTCGGTTTCGCCGGCATTCTGGCCCTGCTTGCGCTTTACATCTTTATCATTTTGCGTGGTCTGGTCATTGCTACCCGCGCCGCAGATAACTACGGGCGCCTGCTCGCAGGCGGTCTGACCCTGGTGTTTTTTGTCTATGTTTTCGTAAACACCGGCATGGTCACGGGCCTGCTGCCCGTGGTGGGCGTACCGCTCCCGCTGATCAGTTATGGCGGAACTTCGATGGTGACGCTCATGCTCGGCTTCGGGCTTATCATGAGCGTGGAGACTCACCGAAAAAAGCTTCGGATTTAAGCGCTTTCATTCTATACTCAAAGTCATTCCTAGAATCCTTCATGGCCAGCATCGGCTCGATGACATGGCCGCCGAATCCCTTGAGCAAGGCAGGACGAGTGCGGACGCGCACTCATTGAGCCGACGAGATGAGGAGCAACGGCCCATGCCAGATGCAAGCCACAAGCCTATCCGCGCACGGCATCCTTCCACCCTGGCGACACGCTGGTTCGGGTCTGCGCGACTGCTCGCGCCTCTTCTTTCGCTGATGCTGCTCGCTGGTTGCGCCAGCGATGGCGGAAACCGTCAGGGCATGAATGACGAGGATGAGATGCCCGCCTCGCTTGCCCAGATGCCGGATGCCGTTCCCCGGATTGAGCCCAAGTCGCGTTATGGCAATCCTGCCTCCTATGTGGTCTTTGGCAAACGCTACTACACTAAGGCCAGCGCCGAGGGTCATGTCGAACGCGGACTTGCCTCCTGGTACGGCAAAGACTTTCATGGACGCCGCACCAGCTCGGGCGAACCCTACGACATGTATGCCATGACGGCCGCGCACAAGACGCTGCCCCTGCCCACCTATGCGCGCGTGACCAATCTCGATAACGGGCGCAGCGTGGTGGTGCGCATCAACGACCGCGGGCCTTTCCACCATGGGCGCGTCATTGATCTCTCCTACGCCGCCGCCACCAAGCTCGGTGTGGTTCGACAGGGCACGGCCCCCGTCGAGGTGCGCGCCATCGATCCGCGCCGTTCCAACGAGGACGAGACGAATCTCTTCCTTGCTCAGGCATCCGAGCCGTTGCCTGTAAAGGCCGAGGCAGAGACCACCAGGGTGCGCGCATCCGCCCAGCCCGCAGTCAAACTCAGCGCGGCGCATCTTGAAACCACCGAGAGCGGCCAACTCTTTCTGCAAGTTGGCGCCTTTGGCGACCCGAACAATGCCGAGCGTCTACGCGAGCGTCTCACGGATCGTCTGAGCGATCCCGTGCAGATTGAAAATAGCGAGCGCAACGGTCTTGCGCTTTATAAGGTTCGCATTGGCCCTCTGGGCTCGCGCCTGGATGCTGACCGTCTCAGCGAGGAGCTGACAAACCTTGGCGTGGGTGGCATGCAGCTGGTTCAAAACTAAGAGACCCATTACAGACCTGAAGCAGC
>JAFGTZ010000029.1 GCA_016938795.1 Chromatiaceae bacterium
GACGTGGGCGTCGCGCGCGATGCCAGGGGCGAATGGCGTACGCTTGAGCCGGGCATGGTGCTCACCATTGAACCCGGACTCTACATGCCGGCGGACGCGGCCGTGCCGCTGGAATATCAGGGCATCGGCATCCGCATCGAGGACGATGTGGTGGTCACCGACGCGGGCTGCCGGGTGCTGAGCGAGGAGGCGCCGAAGGATCCTGACGCCATCGAGGCGCTCATGACCCGCCCCGGCTGAACGTGCGCGTCTCACAGCGCGCCAAGACTGCCATGGCATCGAGCCGAGAGAGGACAGACACCTCATGACCGAGACCCAGGAACAGCATCTTGTGATCGTCGGCGGCGGACTGGTGGGCGGCGCGCTCGCCTGCGCCCTGGCGCCGCTTGGCCTGCGCATCAGCCTGCTGGAGGCGCGCGCGCCGGCCCAGCTTCAGGCCGACGACCGCTACATCGCGCTGGCCCTTGGCAGTCAGCGCATTCTTGCCGGACTCGGGCTCTGGGAGACCATTGCCCCGGCAGCCGAGCCCATCCGACGCATCCATGTCTCGGATCGCGGACACTGCGCCTTCGCCCGCATCGACCAGGCCGAGGAAGGGGTCGAGGCGCTCGGCTATGTGGTGGCGGCGCGCGAGCTCGGGCAGGCCATCGGCGCGGCGCTCGCGCGCGCCGACTGCGTCGAGCGACTGAGCCCCGCGCGGCTCATCGCGCATCGCGTCGAGGGCGAACGGGTACACCTCGACATCGAGGACGGCGGGCGCCGTCGCCATCTTGCAACCCGGCTGCTGGTTGGCGCCGACGGGAGCGAGTCGCGCCTGCGCGATGCGCTCGGCGCCAGGGTCTGGACGCGCGACTATCATCAGGTGGCCCTCATTACCAGGGTGCGCGCCAGCCATCCCCAGCCGGGCACGGCCTTCGAGCGCTTCACCGCCTCGGGCCCGCTGGCCTTCCTGCCACTGCCCGAGGGGCGTTATTCGGTGGTCTGGACCTGCCGCCCCGAGGACAGCGCGGCCCTGCTCGCACTCGACGAGAGCGCTTTTCTGGCGCGCCTGCAGGAACACTTCGGCCAGCGCCTGGGCGAGCTTCGCGAGCCCGGCCCGCGCAGCCTCTGGCCGCTGCATCTGCGCCTGGCGCGGAAGACGACCGGGGAGCGCCTAGTCATCATCGGCAATGCCGCCCATCAGCTCCATCCGGTGGCCGGACAGGGCTTTAATCTGGGGCTGCGTGATGTGGCGGCGCTCGCCGAGGCGCTGAGCCGGTCTGCGGACCCGGGCGCCGCGCCCACGCTTGCCGACTACCAGCGCTGGCGCGGGCGCGATGCGCTCGAAACGGCCTGGTTCACCGATACGCTCGCACGTCTCTTCATTCCCCGCTTCACCCCGCTGGTGGCCGCACGCGCGCTCGGCATGCTCGCCGTCGATGCCCTGCCGCCCCTGCGGCAGGGGCTCGCGCGGCGTTTCATGGGATGTCAGGGCCGCGCCCCGCGCCTGGCGCGCGGTCTGCCGCTGGAGAATCCTCATGCCTGAGAACAGCAAACTCGATGTGCTGATCGTTGGCGGTGGCATGGTGGGCAGCGCCTGCGCGCTCGCCTGTGCCGCGCAAGGCTGGCGTCTGGGGCTGATCGAGGCCAGCGCCCCCGAGCGCGACTGGCCGGCGGGCGAGATCGACCTGCGCGTCTCGGCCATCAGCCGCGCCAGTCAGCGCATCCTGGAGCGACTCGACGCCTGGTCGCGCATCCGCGCGCTGGGCGCAAGCCCCTATCGCGAGATGCACGTCTGGAACCAGACGCCCGAGCGCGGGATTCACTTCGACTCGGCCTTGCTCGGCGAGCCCGATCTGGGCCATCTCGTCGAGAATCGCGTCATCCGGCTCGCGCTCTGGGAGCGGCTCGATATCCTGCCCAGCCTCACACTGCTCTGCCCCGCCGCCATTGCCGGAATCGAGCGACTGGATGGATGGATGCGGGTCAGGCTGGAGGATGGCCGCACCCTCGACACACGGCTCCTGATCGGCGCCGATGGGCGCGATTCGCGGGTGCGCGCACTCGCCGGCATCGAGACGCGCGGACATGACTATGACCAGCGCGCCATCGTTGCCCATGTCCGCCCAGAAAGGCCGCACCGCGAATGCGCCCGCCAGCGCTTCATGCCCACGGGTCCGCTCGCCCTGCTGCCGCTCGCCGATGGGCGTTGCTCCATCGTCTGGAGCGCCGACATGGATCTCGCCGAGGAGCTGCTCGGGCTCGACGAAGGCGCCTTCGAGCAGCGCCTGACCGAGGCCAGCCAGAGGTGTCTCGGACGGCTCAGCCTCACCACCCCGCGCGCCGCCTTCGCGCTGCGCAGCCAGCATGCCTGCCATTATGTCGAGCCGGGGCTTGCGCTCATTGGCGATGCCGCCCATGCCATCCACCCGCTTGCCGGTCAGGGCGTCAATCTCGGGCTGCTCGACGCGGCGGCGCTCGCCGAGGCGCTCGCGCACGCGCGGGCCGCTGAGCGCAACCCCGGCGGACTCTGGGCGCTGCGTCAGTACGAGCGCGCGCGCCGCGGCGACAATCTGCTCATGCTCGGCGCCATGGATGTCTTCAAGGACGTCTTCGGTGCGGCGCATCCGGCCCTGGCGCGCGCGCGGACAGCAAGCCTGGCGCTCGCTGATCGGCTCGATCCGCTCAAGCGGCTCTGCATGCGCCATGCGCTCGGGCTGAGCCGCGACCTGCCGCCCCTGGCGCGCCCCTGACACCCCTTCATTCAGCCGACGAGAAGCCACCATGACCGCACAAAACGCCTTCTATGCCCAATCCGGCGGGGTCACCGCCGTCATCAACGCCTCGGCCTGCGGCGTGATCGAGACCGCGCGCCAGCACCCCGAGCAGATCGCCAAGGTCTATGCCGGGCGCAACGGCATCATCGGCGCCCTGACCGAGGATCTGATCGACACCAGCGCCGAATCCGACGCCGCCATCGCCGCGCTGCGCTACACCCCCTCGGGCGCCTTCGGCTCCTGTCGCTACAAGCTCAAGAGCCTGGAGGCGAACCGGCGCGAGTACGAGCGTCTCATCGAGGTCTTCAAGGCGCACGACATCGGCTATTTCTTCTACAACGGCGGGGGCGACTCGGCCGATACCTGTCACAAGGTGTCGCAGCTCTCCGAAACCCTTGGCTATCCGGTGCAGGCCATCCACATCCCCAAGACGGTGGATAACGATCTGCCCATCACCGACAACTGCCCCGGCTTCGGCTCGGTGGCCAAGTACATCGCCACCTCGGCGCTGGAGGCCTCATTCGATGTGCGCTCCATGGCCAAGACCTCGACCAAGGTCTTCGTGCTGGAGGTGATGGGCCGTCATGCCGGCTGGATCGCCGCCGCCGGGGGGCTTATTGAAGATCAGGGCATGCCGGTGCTCATCCTCTTCCCCGAGGTGGACTTCGATCAGGCGCGCTTCATCGCGGCGGTGAAGGACAAGGTCGAGCGCCACGGCTTCTGCACCGTGGTGGTCTCGGAGGGCGCGAAATACGCCGACGGGCGCTTTCTCGCCGAACAGGGCACGCGCGATGCCTTCGGCCACGCCCAGCTCGGCGGCGCGGCACCCGTGGTGGCGAATCTGGTCAAGGAGGCGCTCGGCTACAAGTTCCACTGGGCGGTGGCCGACTATCTCCAACGCGCGGCGCGTCATCTCGCCTCCAAGACCGATGTCGAACAGGCCTATGCCATGGGCCGCGCCGGGGTCGAGTTCGCGCTGGCCGGGCACAACGCGGTCATGCCGACCATCAAGCGCCTGAGCAACGATCCCTACGCCTGGGAGGTGGGCGAGGCGCCGCTCGCCGAGGTGGCCAATGTCGAGAAGTTCATGCCGCGCGACTTCATCGCGGCGGACGGCTTCGGCATCACGCCGGCCTGCAAGGAGTATCTGCTGCCGCTCATCCAGGGCGAGGACTACCCGCCCTTCGAGCATGGCCTGCCGAACTATGTCACGCTGCGCAATGTCGCCGTCGAGCGCAAGCTCGCGCCCTTCGCGCTCTAACCTTCCCGCGCGCGGACCGAAATCCCAAGCATTGAGATTCGGTTCGCGTGATCGACTAAAATGCACGTCCCTGTCGCCAGCGCGGGCCTCTGGAGGCCCGCTTCCTTGTCTGGCGCAACCGCTTTCTTCCAGCAACCATCGAGATCATTCATGGCTCTGACACGCGTCTCCCGCGGCGATAACATCCCGCACGAAATCAACGTCATCATTGAAATTCCCTCGCACGCCGACCCGGTGAAGTACGAGATGGACAAAGACACCGGCGCCATGTTCGTCGATCGCTTCATGTCCACGGCCATGTATTATCCCTGCAACTACGGCTATGTGCCGCACACCCTCTCCGCCGACGGCGATCCGGTAGACGTGCTGGTGGCCACGCCCTGCCCGCTCATCCCCGGTTCGGTCATCAAGTGCCGCCCCATTGGCGTGCTCAAGATGACCGACGAGTCGGGCGACGACGCCAAGATTCTCGCCCTGCCCATCGACAAGCTCTTCAAGGGCTACCGCAACGTCGAGAGCTTCCGCGACATGCCCCAGCATCTGCTCGACCAGATCGCCCACTTCTTCGAGCACTACAAGGATCTCGACGAAGGCAAGTGGGTGCGCGTAGTCGGCTGGGCCGGACGCGAAGAGGCCTGTCAGGAAATCATGGACAGCGTGCGCATGTTCGAAGACGCGCCCGAGAAGCCCGCGTTCTGATCGGTGAGCCTCTGATTGAACCGCCAAGGCGCGAAGACAACCGCGAAGGCTGTAAACGTCTTTGCGCTCTTTGCGTCCTTCGCGGTTCAGTGTTTTTTATCCTTCCAGACGGTTTTTGAGCCTGAGCACATTCATGTCTCTGACACACTTCGATGAGCACGGCCAGGCGCACATGGTCGATGTGGGCGAGAAGCCCGCGAGCGCGCGGCGCGCCGTGGCCGAGGGCCGCATTCGGATGCGCCCCGAGACACTGCGACTCATCGAAGAGGGCGGCCACCACAAGGGCGATGTGCTCGGCGTGGCGCGCATTGCCGGCATCATGGGCGCAAAACGCACCGCCGATCTGGTGCCGCTCTGCCACCCGCTGAGCCTCACCCATGTGGCCATCGACCTTGAGCCCAGCACCGAGACATGCGCCATTGAATGCCGCGCCACCGTGGAGACGCGCGGCCCGACCGGTGTCGAGATGGAGGCCCTGTGCGCCGTGCAGGTGGCCCTGCTCACCCTCTACGACATGTGCAAGGCGGTCGATCGCGGCATGAGCATCGAGCAGGTGCGGCTTGTCGAAAAGACCGGCGGACGCTCCGGACATTGGCAGCGCGAGGTCTAAGCCTTTGAATCCCTTTTATCAGCAAGCCCACTTCATCGCCTCGGCGCCCCGTATCGATCAGGCGCCGCCCGATGAGGGCCGTGAAATCGCCTTTGCCGGTCGCTCCAATGCCGGCAAGTCGAGCGCCATCAACGCACTCTGTCATCAGAAGGCGCTCGCGCGCACCAGCAAGACGCCGGGACGCACCCAGCACCTGGTATTCTTCGGGCTCGATGATGAACGGCGCCTGGTCGATCTGCCAGGCTATGGCTACGCCAAGGTCTCGGAGACGCTCAAGCGTCAGTGGCAGGCGCATCTGGCCGAGTATCTGGAGCGGCGCCGCTCGCTCGGCGGACTGGTCATCGTCATGGACATCCGCCACCCGCTTGCCGAATTCGACCGCCAGATGATCGCCTGGGGCGCGCGCGCCGAGCTGCCCCTGCTGGTACTGCTCACCAAGGCCGACAAGCTCTCGCGCAACGCCGCCGCACAGAGCCGCCACAAGGTCCAGCAGGCGCTGGCCCGCGAGCCGGTCGAACATCAGGTGCTGCCCTTCTCGGCGCTCCAGCGCCAGGGCGTCGAAGAGGCCCAGGCCTGGCTTGATGCCAAACTCGAAAGACCGTAGACGCCC
>JAFGTZ010000194.1 GCA_016938795.1 Chromatiaceae bacterium
GGCTGGTGCCCGCCGGGCATGCTCGGCATCGGCATCGGCGGCTCGGCCGAGAAGGCCATGCTGCTTGCCAAGGAGGCGCTCATGGAGCCGATCGACCTGCATGAGCTGCGCGCGCGCGGCGCCGCCGATCCCATCGAGGCGCTGCGCCTGGAACTCTACGAGAAGGTCAACGCGCTCGGCATCGGCGCCCAGGGGCTCGGCGGCCTCAGCACGGTGCTCGATGTCAAGATCCGCACCTTCCCCACCCACGCCGCCTCGCTCCCTGTGGCCCTGATCCCCAACTGCGCGGCCACCCGTCACCTCGACTTCAGGCTCGACGGCAGCGGCCCTGTCGATCTCATCCCGCCGAGCCTCGATCTCTGGCCGCGCATCGACTGGGATCCGACTCAGGGCGCGCGCCGGGTCAACCTCGACAGACTCGACCGCGCCGCCATTGCCGAGTGGCAACCCGGCGAGCGCCTGCTGCTCTCGGGGCGGTTGCTTACCGGGCGCGATGCCGCGCACAAACGCATCACCGAGCTGCTCGCGCGCGGCGAACCGCTGCCCGAGGGGGTCGATTTCACCAACCGCTTCATCTACTACGTCGGCCCGGTCGATGCGGTGCGCGACGAGGTGGTCGGCCCCGCCGGCCCCACCACCTCGACCCGCATGGACAAGTTCACCGAGCCCATGCTGGCGGGCACGGGCCTGATCGGCATGATCGGCAAGGCCGAGCGCGGCCCGGCGGCCATCGAGTCCATCCGCCGGCACGGCGCGGTCTATCTGATGGCGGTCGGCGGCGCGGCCTATCTGGTGGCCAAGGCCATCAGATCGGCGCGCCTCGTCGCCTTCGAGGATCTCGGCATGGAGGCGGTGCGCGAGTTCGAGGTGGTGGACATGCCGGTCACCGTGGCGGTGGACAGCCGCGGCGCCTCGGTGCATGAGAGCGATCCCGCCCTGTGGCGCAACCGTATCGCAGGTATTGAGGTGGTGGCGGAATAGGCCCCTCTCCCTTGAGGGAGAGGGGTTGGAGATTCAGGCGGCGCGCTCCAGTTCGGCGTCGCGGAAATGCGCATCCGTCCAGCAGCGCGGCAGGGCCTCGCCCGAGACGAACATCAGATCGGACTTGGCGAAGGACTCGGGATCCTGCGCCTCCTCGCCATAGTGACAGCGACCGACAACC
>JAFGTZ010000004.1 GCA_016938795.1 Chromatiaceae bacterium
GGCAGAGGCTCACAAGGCCCGCGCCACCCCGGCTCGGTTCAACCCGAACCCATGAGCCACGCGCCCGATCCGCAACCCGGAGAGCGGCCAAGACGCTATTCGCCCAAGACGCTATTCGCGACTAATGGCCAGAGAATCCTCTGCCATTGCCGCTTCCTCTCCCCCTCTCCTCACCCCCCGAGGGGAGGGGCCGGGATGGAGCCAGGATGACTGATCGCACAGGAGAGACAATCCCATGAGCCGCTTCGACCACCGACGTTACCGCCCTGGCCCGGTGGTGAACCTGCCCAACCGCCAGTGGCCCAATCGCACCATTCAACAGGCCCCGATCTGGGCCAGTGTCGATCTGCGTGATGGCAATCAGGCGCTGCACGAGCCGATGAACGTCGAGCTGAAGCGGCGTTTCTGGGAGCTGTTGGTGCGGCTCGGCTTCAAGGAAATCGAGGTCGGTTTTCCGGCGGCGAGCCAGCCCGATTACGACTTCGTGCGTTGGTTGATCGAGGAGAACCGCATCCCCGAGGACGTGACCATCCAGGTCTTGGTTCAGGCGCGCGAGGAGCTGATCCGCCGCACCTACGAGGCGCTCGCCGGCGTGCGCCGGGCGATCGTGCATGTCTACAACTCGACCTCGCCGGTGCAGCGCGACTGGGTGTTCGGCCAGGACCGCGCGGGCGTGAAGGCGATCGCGCGCCGGGGCGCCGAGTGGGTGGCGCAGGGCGCGCGTGATTATCCCGAGACGCGCTGGACCTTCCAGTACTCGCCCGAGAGCTACACCGCGACCGAGCCGGACTATGCAGTCGAGGTGTGCGAGGCGGTGCTGGAGGTCTGGCAGCCGACACCCGAGCGGCCCTGCATCATCAATCTGCCGGCCACGGTCGAGGTGTCGAGCCCCAATGTTTTCGCCGATCAGGTCGAGCATTTCGCGACCCACATCAGTCGGCGCGACGCGATCATCTTGTCAGTACATACCCACAATGATCGCGGCGGGGCGGTGGCGGCAGCCGAGCTGGCGCTGCTGGCCGGCGCCGATCGGGTCGAGGGCACCCTGCTCGGCAATGGGGAGCGCACCGGCAACGCCGATTTGCTGACCCTGGCGATGAATCTCTACAGCCAGGGCATCGACCCCAGGCTGGATCTCAGCCGCCCGGACGACATTATCGCTGTCTGCACCCAATGCACCGGGCTGCCGGTTCATCCGCGTCATCCCTGGGTCGGTGAGCTGGTCTACATGGCCTATTCGGGCAGCCATCAGGACGCCATCCGCAAGTGTCTGGCGCGCCAGACGCCGGAGGCGCCCTGGAACGTCGCCTATCTGCCGATCAACCCGGCCGATCTGGGACGCAACTATCAGGCGGTGATCCGCGTCAACAGTCAGTCGGGCAAGGGCGGCGTGGCCTTCGTGCTGGAGCAGGCGTTCGGCCTGAGTCTGCCGCGCTGGTTGCAGGTCGAGCTGGCCACCCTGGTCCAGCGCGAGAGCGAGACGCGCGGCGGGGTGCTGGA
>JAFGTZ010000195.1 GCA_016938795.1 Chromatiaceae bacterium
GAGACCGCGACCTACACCGCCGAGGGACTGGAGCGCCGAGCGCTGCGACTCTTTACCGAAAAGGCGTATCTGGACTATTCCATGTACGTCATTCTCGACCGCGCCCTGCCGCACATTGGCGACGGGCTCAAGCCGGTGCAGCGGCGCATTCTCTATGCCATGTCGGAGCTGGGGCTCGCGGCCACGGCCAAGTTCAAGAAGTCGGCGCGCACCGTGGGCGATGTGCTCGGCAAGTTCCATCCGCATGGCGACTCGGCCTGTTACGAGGCCATGGTGCTCATGGCGCAGGCGTTCAGCTATCGCTACCCGCTGATCGACGGCCAGGGCAACTGGGGCTCGCCTGATGACCCCAAGTCCTTTGCCGCCATGCGCTACACCGAGTCGCGCCTTGCGCCCTATGCCGAGTCGCTGCTCGGCGAGCTGGAGCAGGGCACGGTGGACTGGCAACCGAATTTTGATGGCACACTCGAAGAACCCAAGCTCCTGCCGGCGCGTCTGCCCAATGTGCTGCTCAATGGCGCGACCGGCATCGCCGTGGGCATGGCCACCGACATCCCGCCGCATAACGCGCGCGAGGTGGCGGCGGCCTGCATCCATCTGCTCGACCATCCCGAGGCGAGCGTCGAGGCGCTAATGCGCCATGTTCCGGGGCCGGATTTTCCCACCGCCGGCGAGATCGTGACCCCGCCCGAGGAGCTGCTGAAGCTCTACCGCAGCGGCGGCGGCAGCGTGCGCCAGCGCGCGCGCTATGAGCGCGAGCGGGGCGATATTGTCATCACCGCCTTGCCTTATCAGGTGTCGGGCAGCCGGGTGCTGGAACAGATCGCGCAGCAGTTCAATGCCAAGAAGCTGCCCATGATCGAGGACTTCCGCGATGAGTCCGATCATGAGTATCCGACCCGTTTGGTCATCGTGCCGCGCTCCAATCGGGTCGATGTCGAGCGCCTCATGTCGCACCTTTTCGCCACCACCGATCTGGAGCGCAGCTACCGGGTCAACATGAACATGATCGCGCTCGACGGTCGCCCGCGCGTCATGGGGTTGCGCGAGCTGCTGGTCGAATGGCTGGAGTTTCGCCGCGCCACCGTGCGCCGCCGTCTCAAGCACCGCCTGGAGCGGGTGCTGGAGCGACTGCATCTGCTCGATGGTCTGCTCATCGCCTTTCTCAACATCGACGAGGTGATCCGCATCATTCGCACCGAGGACGAGCCCAAGGCGGTGCTCATGGCGCGCTTTGAGTTATCCGAGGCCCAGGCCGACTATGTGCTCAATACCCGGCTGCGTCAGCTCGCGCGACTAGAGGAGATGAAGATTCGCGCCGAGCAGGAGGCGCTTGGCGCCGAGCGCGACCGACTGCGCGAGCTACTGACTAATCCCGATGCCTTCAAGGCCCTGATTCACGATGAACTCCGGGCCGATGCCGAGCGTTATGGCGATGCGCGTCGCTCGCCCCTGGTGGCGCGCGCCGCTGCCGCCGCCATCGACGAGACCGAGCTGGCGCCGAGCGAGGCCGTGACCGTGGTGCTCTCCGAGAAGGGCTGGGTGCGTGCGGCCAAGGGACACGAGGTCGATGTCGAGGGCCTGAGCTATCGCTCGGGCGATTGCTTCCTGGCCGCTGCGCGGCTGCGCAGCAATCAGCAGGCGATTTTTCTCGACTCTCAGGGGCGCGCCTACAGTCTGCCCGCGCACAGTTTTCCCTCGGCGCGCGGTCAGGGCGAGCCGCTGACCGGTCGGCTCGATCCGCCCGCCGGGGCGCGCTTTGTCAGCGTGCTCGGTGGCGCGCCCGAGCAGCGCCTGGTGTTGGCCTCCACGGCGGGCTATGGCTTCATCGCGCGTCTGGGCGATCTTATCGCCAAGCCCAAGGCTGGCAAGGCGGTGCTGACGCTGCCGAAGGATGCCGGGGTGCTGGAGCCGGTGGCGGTCGAGCCCGCCGAGGACGCCTGGCTTGCGGTGGCCACCAGTGCCGGCTATCTGCTGGTGTTCCCGCTTGCCGAGCTGCCCGAGATGGCGCGCGGCAAGGGCAACAAGCTGATCGCCATTCCGTCCGGACGCGAGGAGCAGGTGGCGGGGCTCGCCGTGCTGGGCGCGGGCGGGGCCCTTGCGCTACGCGCCGGCAAGCGCGAGCTGACGCTCAAATGGTCCGATCTGGAGGGCTATCGCGGCGAACGCGCGCGCCGGGGACGGCAGCTTCCGCGCGGCTTCCAGCGCGTGGAGGCGTTGCGTCTCGCCTCATGAGACCAATCACAGATGGAGCTTTGGGTGAGGGCTGGGGGATGGATGCGGGGGTAACAGCGGCAGGGATGCCGCTGTCAAGCCTCCAGGGAGGGATTCACGTCCGTCCCCTGGGGCCATCTCCCGGCCCGGAGCGCATGAGAAACACCGAAAAACTGATGGGCAGTGACTATAGGGCGGGTTGAGCGGTATCCGTCCCCACGGGCATGGGCGTTACAGCCGGATGCGATGGTGCTCAAGTGCATAGCCTTGGGCGCGATACTGGCGGAAGCGCTCACGCCCAGCGGCGCGCAGATGCGGGTCATGATCGATGAGTTCGCACAATCGCTCGAAACGCGCGAAGAAGGGCGCGATCTCGGGGGCCAGATTGATGAGGACTTGCGTCTCCGAGGCCGGCTCGCCGTTGGCGCTGATGAGCACCGGGGTGAGTGCCGGATCGACCTGACCCACAAGACCGTGCGGAATAAAGCTCTCCTCGCGGAAGGTCCAGAGCAGGCGGTCGAGATGGCGCGCCTCGTCTTCATTGGGGCAGTGAATGAGCACGCGCAGTGAGCGGGCGCGGATGCGCTCGATGAGACGGCAGCAGAGGATGAAGCGATCCCCCGAACTGTCGCGCTCAAGGCTATAGAAGTCGATACGGGTCGTCACGATGGTTCAACACTCGGCTGGTGGCACCGAGCAACATCGGGAGCGGGGAGATGGTGCCGAGAAGAGGACTTGAACCTCCACGAGCTTTCGCCCACATGGACCTGAACCATGCGCGTCTACCAATTCCGCCATCTCGGCATGAGAGGCTGTTTAAAACGTTGCTGGGACATCCCTTGTCTTGGTGCATCCCTTGGCTTGAGATGGCGCCGCTTGGGATGGTGCCGAGGAGAGGACTTGAACCTCCACGAGCTTTCGCCCACATGGACCTGAACCATGCGCGTCTACCAATTCCGCCACCTCGGCCAAGAGGGTCGAAAGCCACTTGTCAAGAGGCCCTCGCCAGCGAGACGCCGAATATTAGTGAGACAAAGGGGGCTTGTCAACGCTAAACTGACATTTTTCTGACAAGCTGGAATCACGTGGCAAGACGCAAAGCATCCCCCGCCGCGAAACTCGCGGACCCTCATCGCGAACGCGAGGCGAAAAAGTACGCCAATCCCATCCCCAGCCGGGAGTTCATTCTGGAAACCCTCGGCGCAGCCGGCGCTCCGCTCTCCATCGAGGAGATTGCCGATGCCCTGCATCTGCATGACGAGGAGGACCGTATCGCCCTGGAGCGCCGCCTGGGCGCCATGGTGCGCGACGGCCAACTGGTGCGCAACCGCAATCAGGCCTTCTGTCTGGTCAACAAGCGCGATCTGATCGCCGGGCGGGTCATCGGCCATGCCGACGGCTTCGGCTTCGTGCGTCCCGACGATGGCGGCGACGATCTCTATCTCTACAATCGCGAGATGCGCTCGCTCTTTCACGGTGATCGGGTGGTGGTGCGCGTCAGCGGTCGTGATCGGCGCGGACGTCTGGAAGGCGCCCTGGTCGAGGTGCTGGAGCGCAACACCCGCAGCGTGGTCGGGCGCCTCTTCATGGAGAGCGGTGTGGGCTTCGTGTCCCCCGACAACA
>JAFGTZ010000196.1 GCA_016938795.1 Chromatiaceae bacterium
GAGGCCTGAAAGCGTCTCTCCCCGCCAGGGAGAGCGCCGACATCTCATCGCTGCCCAAGGGTGAGGCGTTCGAGTCCGGCAAGATCGCGTCGGGTTTCGATGGCAGCGAATCCCGCTTGGGCGAAGAGCGCGCGCACCGCCTCGCCCTGATCGAAGCCATGTTCGATGAACAGCCAGCCGCCAGGCACAAGACAGCGCCCGGCATCGGCGCAGATGGCGCGGATGGCGTCGAGTCCGTCGCCCTCGGGGGTGAGCGCGGCGCGCGGCTCGAAACGCAGATCGCCCCGGTCGAGATGGGCGTCGCACGCGGCGATGTAGGGCGGATTGCTGATGATGGCATCGAGGCTCGCGTTGGCGAAGGGTGCGAGCCAGGGGGCGCGCAGCACCTGCACGGGCAGTCCGAGCCGGCTGAAGTTCTCGTGCGCCACGGCGAGCGCGGCGGCGCTGCGATCGGTAGCGATGAGCTGCCAGCGCGGGCGCTCGGCGGCAAGCGCGGCGGCGATGGCGCCGCTGCCGGTGCCGAGATCGACCAGGCGCAGCGCACGCTCGGCAGCGAGGCGCTCCAGGGCGCTTTCCACCAGATGCTCGGTCTCGGGGCGCGGGATGAGGGTGTCGGGGGTGACGCGCAGTTCCAGCGTCCAGAACGCCTGATATCCAAGAATATAGGCCAGGGGCTCGCCAGCCAGTCGGCGCGCGAGCAATCGCTCGAAGGCGGTTGCCTGCGCCGGGTCGAGTCTGCGCTCGGGCCAGGCGCGCAGTGCGGTGCGCCCAAGGCCGCTGGCCTCGCTGAGCAGCCGCTCCGCCTCAGGTCGCGGGGAGGCGTCGGGCAGGGTCTCAAGCGCCGAGGCGGCGCAGCGCAGAATTTCCTTGACCGAGTGCAGGGTAGCTGTCACGCGAGTTGCGGCGGCAAGGTAACTGCCTTACTCATCCATCATGGCCGCCAGCTGCTCGGCGCGGTATTCGCTCAGCAGCGGCTCGATGACCTGATCGAGCGCACCGGTCATGACCTCATCGAGCTTGTAGAGGGTGAGATTGATGCGATGGTCGGTGAGCCGGTTTTGCGGAAAGTTGTAGGTGCGGATGCGCTCGGAGCGGTCGCCGCTGCCCACCTGGAGCTTGCGCGAGGCCGATTGCCGCGAGGTCTGCGAGGCGCGCGCCTCGGCGAGCAGTCGCGCCTGAAGCAGTGCCATGGCGCGGGCGCGATTTTTGTGCTGCGAGCGCTCCTCCTGGCACTCGACCACCATCCCGGAGGGCAGGTGGGTGATGCGGATGGCCGAGTCGGTCTTGTTGACGTGCTGACCGCCGGCGCCCGAGGCGCGATAGGTATCGACGCGCAGATCGGCCGGATTGATTTCGATGGCGTCGATGGATTCGACCTCGGGCAGCACCGCAACCGTGCAGGCCGAGGTGTGAATACGGCCCTGGGATTCGGTCTCGGGGATGCGCTGCACCCGGTGCGCGCCGGGCTCGAATTTGAGGCGCGAGAAGACGCCATTTCCGGTGATGCGGGTCACGACCTCCTTGAAGCCGCCAAGTTCGCCCTCGCTGGCGGAGACCTGTTCGGCGCGCCAGCCGAGCTGCTCGGCGTAGCGCAGATACATGCGCAGCAGATCGGCGGCAAAGAGCGCGGCCTCGGCGCCGCCGGTGCCGGCGCGGATTTCGAGAAAGACATTGCACTGGTCGTTGGGGTCGGCGGGCACCAGCAGCTGGCGCAGCTCGGGTTCGAGCGCCTCGCGTCGCGTCTCGGCGGCGGCCAGTTCCTCGCGCGCAAGCGCGGCCATCTCTGGGTCGGCGAGCATCTCTGTGGCTGCCGCCATGTCCGCCTCGGCGTCGAGATAGCGCCGATAGCAGTGCATGAGCGGTTCGAGTTGCGCGTACTCGCGGCTGAGATCGCGAAAGCGGTTGGCGTCGGCCTGCACGCCGGCATCGGCGAGCAGGGCCATAAGTTCCGCGAAGCGATCCGAGATGCGCTCCAGCTTGCCCCGGATCGATGGATTCATGAAGCGGAGTCGGCGCGGATCTGGTTTTCGAGCTGGAACAGCTCGTTGGCCGCTTCGAGAATCTCGGCATCACCATCGCGCGCCGCCTGGCGCAGGCGCGAACTGGGTGCGTGCAGCAGCTTGTTGGTGAGGGTGTGGGCGAGGAAGCGCAGCACATCGGCGGGCTCCTTGCCGGCGTCGAGCTGGCGCAGGGCGCGGGTGAGCACCTCATCGCGCAGCGCCTCGCCGCGCTGGCGGTAGTCCTGAATGAGGCCGGCGGCGTCGAGCGAGCGCAGCCAGGCCATGAATTCCTCGGCGTGGAAGCCGACAATCTCCTCGGCCTGCTCGGCGGCGGCCTGACGCGAGCGCAGGCTTTCGTCGATGACGTCCTGCAGGTCATCGACGGTGTAGAGATAGACGTCGTTGAGGTCGCCCACCTCGGGCTCGATGTCGCGCGGCACGGCGATATCGACCATGAAGATAGGGCGATGCTTGCGCTTCTTGAGCGCGCGCTCCACGGTGCCCTTGCCGATGACGGGCAGGGGGCTTGCGGTGGAGGAAATGACGATGTCGGCCTCGGAGAGATGGCTGGCAATCTCGGTCAGCGCGATGGCGAAGCCGTCGAATTGGGCGGCCAGTTCGTGAGCGCGCTCCACGGTGCGGTTGGCGACGATGATGCGCCCCACGCCGTTGTGATGCAGATGGCGCGCCACCAGTTCGATGGTTTCGCCGGCGCCGACCAGCAGTGCGGTCTGTTGCGAGAGATCGCTGAAGATCTGGCGCGCGAGGTTGACCGCAGCAAAGGCGACCGACACCGGGTTGGAGCCGATGGCGGTTTCGGTGCGCACCGTCTTGGCCACCGAGAAGGCGTGCTGAAAGAGGCGCCCGAGCAGCTTGCCAGTGGCGCGGCAGTCGTTGGCGGTCTGATAGGCCGCCTTGACCTGGCCGAGAATCTGCGGCTCGCCGAGCACCAGGGAGTCGAGACCGCTGGAGACGCGCAGCAGATGGTTGACGGCGTCGCGCCCGGCGTGGGCGTAGAGGAAGGGGTCAACGCGCTCGTGCTCGATGCCATGAAAGCGGCTGAGCCACTGGCGCACGCCCAGCTCGGCGCCGTCTTCAATGGCGCAGTAAAGCTCGGTGCGGTTGCAAGTGGAGAGAATGACCCCCTCGCGGACATCCGGGCATCCGGTCAGGTCGCGCAGGGCGCCGGCGATGATGTCCGGGCCGAACGCCAGCCGTTCGCGGATATCGACCGGGGCGGTCTTGTGGTTGAGTCCGAGGGCAAGCAGCTTCATATTGAATGTTCTGACGTTGGTGGCGTTGGCCAAGCGAACCTGAAGGATGGCGGAACCGAGCTGGCCGGGGCGCATCTGATCAATCAGGTGTCCGCTGTACCGGGCCAGACTGCACTCGGGAACTCCGCCGCCTGTCAGCAGCGCATCCAGTGGTGACGAGCGGCCTATATATTAGCAATTTTTGACGGGATTGAACCAAGGGCGATTCATGCGTCTGCTTGAATGCCTTGATTCGCCGTGCGCGCGGCGCCTGAATCGCAATAAAGCCGTATACTATATCCATCACAGATGGATTTTACGGTGAGGGTTGGGGGATGGACGCGGGGTGTCAGCGGCAGGGATGCCGCTGTCAAGCCTCCAGGGATGGATTCACGTCCGCCCCCCGTGGCCATCACCGAGGCCCGAAGCGCATGAGGAAACTGAAAAACTGATGCGCAATGAGTATAAACCAGGCTCGCAAGGATGCGTTCTTCTCATGTGCCTGCCGCGCTGTCTATCCACTGTCCCTTCTTCTCGGAGATACTCCGGATTGATCCATGTCGAAGTACGCGTACATTCTTCTAGCCTTTAGTTTGGCTCTTGTGTCCGTTGCCGAGGCGGATGGCGCCGCCGAGGTGCATGCATCCGTGCGGGGACTCACGGCCGATCAGACCTTTGCCATTCTGGCGGCCGAGCTGGCGGGGCGTCGGGGCGAGCTTGCAACGGCCCATACCTATTATCTTCAGGCCGCTGAACTGACGGCTCATGCCGACTTGGCCGAGCTGGCGGTGCGCGCGGCCATGGGGGACGAGGATCGCGCGGGCGCCGAGCGCGCGCTGGCGCTCTGGTTGCGTCTGGCGCCCGAGTCGCCCGAGGCGCATCAGCTGGCTGCCGTGCTGCGTATCGAGGCCGGCGATCAGGAAGGGGCCTTGATTCATCTGCGCCGCATCGTCGAGCTGGGCGCTCTGGAGACCGAGCCGGCCTGGGCGCGGGTGAGCGCCATCGTGGCGCGGGTTCCCGATGTCGAGACACGGCTTGCGCTGATGCGCGCACTGGTCGAGTCCTTTGCGGACAGCGCCGATGCCGAACAGGCCCTGGCGACGGTGGCTGCCGCCGCCGCGCGCTACGAGCTGGCCGATGCCGCCGCGCGTCGCGCGCTGGCGCTGCGTCCCGACTGGAACAGGCCGCGTCTCTTTCTGGTGAAGCTGCTGCTGTCGCAAAACCGGCGCGACGAGGCGCGTGCCTTGCTGGAATCCTTCGTGTCGGAGTCGCCCGAGGACTCGCCGCTGCGCATGGTCTATGGCCAGTTTCTGGTTGAGGAGCAGGATTTCACCAGCGCGCGCGCGGTCTTCGAGCGCCTGCTGCACAACGAGCCGCGCCAGCCCGATGTGCTCTTTGCGGTAGGGGTGCTCTCGCTCCAGCTCGATGATCTTGACGGGGCGCGTCATGCCTTTACCCGGCTCTACGACACCGGTCAGCGGCGCGATGAGGCGGCCTATTATCTGGGGCAGGTCGAGGAGCATGCGGGCCATGTTGGGCAGGCCATCGACTGGTATCAACAGGTGCGGGACGCCAATGCGAGCGATGCCCAGGTGCGTATCGCCCTGCTGGAGGCGCGCGCTGGTCGGGTTGAACGCGCGCGTGAGATTTTGCAGCGTCTGCGCGATCAGGCGCCCGCAGATGGGCTGGTGCTTTATCTGATCGAGGCCGAGATTTTGGTCGAGGCGGGTGAAAACAGTCAGGCCATGGAGGTGTTCGATGCCGCTCTGCGCGCCTATCCCAATGATCCGGATGTGCTCTATGCGCGCGCCCTGCATGCCGTGGCGCTTGAGCGCATCGATCAGGCCGAGCGTGATCTGCGTCGCATCATCGCTGATGACCCCCATCATGCCGATGCGCTCAACGCACTGGGCTACACCCTGGCCGACCATACCGAGCGCTACGAGGAGGCGCGCGTGCTCATCGAGCGGGCCTATGCGCTCAAGCCCGAGGAGCCGGCGATTCTCGACAGTATGGGCTGGATTCAGTTTCGGCTGGGCAACCACGAGCAGGCGCTGAGCTATCTGCGCCAGGCCCTGGAGGCGCTCAACGATGGCGAGATTGCCGCCCATCTCGGCGAGGTGCTCTGGACCATGGGGCGCGAGGCCGAGGCCTGGAAGGTCTGGGAGGCGGCGCTTGCCGAGCACCCCGATCATGCCTATTTAAAGCGCGTGGTGGAGCGCTTCCGTCTCTCGCGCAACACCTCCGACGATCAACCGCGCCAGTCAAGCGAAGCGGCCAAGCCATGACGACATCTCTTGACCCATTCACCACCGCCTGGCCCGCGCCGGCCAAGCTCAACCTCATGCTGCGCGTGGTGGGCCGGCGTCCCGATGGCTATCACGAACTACAAACCGTCTTTCAGTTCATTGATCGCTGCGATTGGCTCCATGTGGCGCCGCGCAAGGATGGCTGTATCGAGCGCTTGGGAACGCTCCAGGGAGTCGCGCCCGAGCAGGATCTCATGGTGCGCGCGGCACGCGCCCTGCGCGCCGCCACGGACTGCACTCAGGGTGCCTCGCTGCGTTGCGAGAAGGTGCTGCCCATGGGTGGCGGTCTTGGGGGCGGCAGCTCCGATGCGGCAACCACCCTGCATGCACTCAATCAGCTTTGGGGAACGCGTCTGAGTTTGGATGAGCTATGCGAGATTGCCCTGCCGCTTGGCGCGGACGTGCCGGTGTTCGTGCGCGGACAGGCCGCCTGGGGCGAGGGCGTGGGTGAGCGCCTCACGCCAGTTGAGCTGGCTGAGCCCTGGTATCTGGTGTTGGTGCCGGGCTGCACGGTCTCGACCGGGGCGGTTTTTTCGCATCCTGCGTTGACACGCGACTCAAATCGCATCACACTAGCGGACTTCATGGACGGGGATGCGATCAATGATTGTCTTCCCGTTGTGCGTGACGAATACCCAGCAGTCGCCGAGGCACTGGATTGGCTTGCCGATTTCGGTGAGGCACGCCTGACCGGGACCGGCGCCTGTGTCTTTGCAGCCTTTGAGCAGCGCGAGCAGGCGCTTGAAGCCTGGTCGCGGCGCCCGGTCGAGTTGGAGGGATTTGTTGCGCGCGGTTTGAATCGCTCGCCGGTTCTGGATCGATTGAAAGCCCTGAACGCCTAATTGACGCTTTGTGCGGCCCCTGTGGCGGCGCGGCTCATCGCTCGGGTGCCGCCAATCCAGGTCCATCGAGTGTTCAAGACACGTCATCGCTTTATTTGGGGTGTCGCCAAGCGGTAAGGCACCGGGTTTTGATCCCGGCATTCCCAGGTTCGAATCCTGGCACCCCAGCCAAACCAGTCTCGCAACTCCCGCAGACAGGATCATGCCCGTGCCTGCCAGCCAATTGATGGTTTTCTCCGGCAATGCCAATCCGGAGCTTTCGGTCGAGATCGCCAGTCATCTGAATCTGCCGCTGGGCAAGGCCGTGGTCGGCCAGTTCAGTGATGGTGAGGTCATGGCCGAGATTCAGGAGAACGTGCGCGGTCGCGACGTCTTCGTGGTGCAGCCCACGGGTGCGCCGACCAACGACAATCTCATGGAGTTGCTGGTCATGATCGACGCCTTGCGCTGGGCCTCGGCCAAGCGCATCACGGCGGTCATTCCCTATTACGGCTATGCGCGTCAGGATCGCCGCCCACGTTCGGCGCGCGTGCCCATCACCGCCCGTCTGGTGGCCAAGATGATCGGCGAATCGGGCGCGGATCGGGTGCTCACCGTCGATCTGCATGCCGACCAGATCCAGGGCTTTTTCGACATCCCAGTCGATAACGTCTACGCCTCGCCCATCCTTCTGGGCGACATCTGGCGCCAGAAATACGACAACCTCATGGTGGTGTCGCCCGATGTGGGCGGTGTGGTGCGTGCCCGCGCGGTTGCCAAACGGCTCGATGACGCCGATCTGGCCATCATCGACAAGCGCCGCCCGCGCGCCAATGAGGCGCAGGTGATGAACATCATCGGCGATGTGGAAGGGCGCTCCTGTGTCATCGTTGATGACCTGGTAGACACCGCCGGCACCCTGTGCCGGGCGGCCGAGGCGCTCAAGGATCATGGTGCCAAGCGGGTGGCGGCCTACTGCACCCATCCCATCCTGTCTGGACCAGCGGTGGACAACATCACGGGCTCCTGTCTCGATGAGCTGGTGGTGACCAATACCATTCCGCTGCGCCCCGAGGCCCGTGCCTGCGCGAAGATTCGTCAGTTGAGCATTGGCGAGCTGCTCGCCGAGACCATGCGCCGGGTTTCGAGCGAGGAGTCGGTCAGCTCGCTCTTCGTCGATTGAATTGCCCGCCTGTCGCCACAAGGCGGCGGCGCGGCGACACTCGGGCGAACGCGCTGTTCGCCCATGTCAGCGCCGGGCTCCTGGTCGCGGGGGCGCCGGCGTTTTTGTTTTGACCTTTATTCTTGGAGAAACGCCAATGAGCGTGGATTTCGATGTCATTGCGCTGCCGCGCGAAGCCGTGGGGAAGGGTGCGAGCCGCCGCCTGCGTCGTACGGGGCAGGTGCCGGCCATCATCTATGGTGGTCATCAGGAGCCCGAGATGGTCTCGGTGGCTCATAACGAGCTGCTCAAGCATCTGGAGCACGAGGCCTTCTATTCGCACGTGCTCAACCTGCGTCTTGGCGACAGCAGCACCTCGGTGGTGCTCAAGGACTTGCAGCGTCATCCCGCCAAGCCCTTCATTCTGCATGTCGATTTTCTGCGCGTGACCCAGGGCGAGAAGCTGCGCATGATGGTGCCGCTGCACTTCGTCAACGAGGCCAAGTGCAAGGGCGTCAAGGCCGGCGGCCAGGTTTCGCACAGCCTGACCGAGGTCGAGGTGATCTGTCTGCCCAAGCATCTGCCCGAGTTCATCGAGGTCGATATGACCGAGATGGAGGTGGGCGCCATCCTGCATCTCTCCGAGCTGAGTCTGCCGGAGGGTGTCGAGCTGGCGCATCCGTCCGAGGAGCCGGTGGTGGTGGTGCACGGGCCGCGCGGCGGTGGCGACGAGGACGAGTCGTCGGAAGACGCGGCGTCCTGATCCGCTTCGCTTCTTGAGCCTATGCCACGGCCCGGACAGGTTTTGCCTGCCCGGGCCGTGTGCTGTTGGAAGATCAGTCTGTCAGTGAGGATATGCCGTGATGGCTGAGGCCGGAATTGATCTGATCGTTGGGCTGGGTAATCCGGGGGCCCAATATGAGGCAACCCGCCATAACGTTGGGTTCTGGTTTGTCGATGCGCTGGCGCGCGCCGGGGGCGAGGGCTTTCGGGCCGAGGGGCGTTTCCATGGCGAAGTCTGCCGTCTGAGGCTGGCCGGGCGCGATCTGCGACTGCTTAAGCCCGCGACCTACATGAACCGCAGCGGACAGTCGATCGGAGCCGTGGCGCGCTATTTCGAGATCCCGCCCGAGCGCATTCTCATCGCCCACGACGAGCTGGATCTGCCGGTGGGTAGCGTGCGTCTGAAGCAGGGCGGGGGACATGCCGGTCACAATGGCTTGCGCGACAGCATCGCGGTGCTCGGATCGCGTGACTTCTGGCGCTTGCGCATCGGCATCGCCCATCCCGGCGACCGCACGCTGGTGACCGGCTATGTGCTCGGGCGCCCCTCGCGCGAGGACGGGGAGCGCATTGAGGACGCCCTCAACGAGGCCGAGCGGGTCTTGGAGGATCTGCTGCATGGCCGCTTTCAGGCGGCCATGAATCGCCTGCACAGCGGCGGCACTCACCAGCGATAGCCGATGCCGAGTTCGACTTCCCACTGATCCATGGCGATGTTGATCGACTCTGGGCCGCCCGAAAAGGGCACCTGACAGCCGCAATCGAGGTCGTTTTGCGGTGCGTACATGGCGGCCAGATTGACCTCGGCGCGCTTGCCCAGGCGCTTGGTGAGGCCCAGGGTGAAATGCTGCTCGATGACAGCCGGGGCCAGGGTGTTGAAGAGCACGCCCTCGGCGGGTACGGGCTGATCGGTCAGGCTGTAGCCGGCGCGCAGGGTCAGATCGGGGCGCGCGTCCCATTGTACGCCGAGCTTGTAGACCGTCATGTCATCCCAGCCGAATCCCACCCCGCGCTCACCGCCCAGGCAGTACTGGGTTTCGCCGCCCATGCAGCGCAGCAGGCTCTCGCTCATGGGGTTGGCGAAGGCGTCGATGTCGCCATACCAGATGCGCTGCACATCGAAGGCAAAGACTAGATCGGGACGCGCGCGCCAGGCGAGACCCAGATTGAGAATGGCCGGTGCGTCGAGATCGCCTTCCTCGGCGAACATGTCGGAGTATTTCTCGAAGCGCCCGAAGTTGATCTGGGTCTGATAGGAGGCCGCAAGCGAGAGACGTTCGGTGGGCTGCCACAGGGCGCCGATCTGGGCGCCCCAGCCGAAGGCGCCGTCGCGTCCGCGATTGGACAGATCATCGGGGTTGCCATCGGCAACCAGCATTCCAAAGGGCGAGAGTCCACTCGCCTTGAACATCTGATAGGCCAGGATGGCGCCCGCGCCGACCGAGAATTGCTCGGTGAGCTTGCGCGAATAGCTC
Organism: Chromatiaceae bacterium; assembly: GCA_016938795.1. Taxonomy (GTDB): domain Bacteria; phylum Pseudomonadota; class Gammaproteobacteria; order Chromatiales; family Chromatiaceae; genus Marichromatium. Next base: position 9,804 of record JAFGTZ010000196.1, read on the forward strand.
AGATTGAGCCCAAGCTGCGCCAGATCGACGCCGGTACGGGCATCGGCCGGGTCGCTCAAGGCGCCACCGAAGGTGCCCAGTCCGGCTGAGCCGGGGGTGCCGGGCAGGGCGGTGGTGTCGCCGGGCTGATAGGTGGTGTTCATGCCGCCGTTGCCGTAGAGGGCGACGCCGAGCGCGCTGCTTGTATCAAGCGGGTGGACATAGGCGAAATGCGGGATCAGAAAGAGATCCTTGTCGCTGTCGACCGTGCCGGTAAAGTCGGGGTTTGAGCCGATGGGGCTGGGCCAGGGCGGTGCCATGCCAGCGGCGATGGCCTCGGGCGGAAACTGATTGCTGGTGGCGTTCTGGGTATATTCGCGATCCGGGCTGAAGAAGGCCACTCCGGCATCCAGGCGACGCCCGACCCAGACAGCGCCGGCTACATTCGTGGTGGTGATCATGGCGTCCTGGGGCAGCGCTGAACCGGCTCCCGCCATGCCCTTGCTCTTGGTGCCAAAGCCATGCGGCAGATAACCGTTGGTGGCCAGTGCGCTGTGCGCGGCCAGCATGACCAGGGCGCCCGTGAGCGCCGCCTGTCTGATAGGCATCTCGATCCTCCTCCTCGCGATGGGTGACGTTTCCTGGCGCCAGGTCGTCGTTTTGTCGTTATGGTCAGGCTGTCAGGGCGGCCCTGTCAGTCTGCCTGGGCAGGATCTTGATTGGCAGATTGAGAATTGTCAATCTATCGCTGCCGCCAAGACACTCCGGCCCTTTCGGTCGGGGGGTTGGGTTGCGCGCCCCGCGCAGTTGCGCGAGGCGGGCAAGGCCGTTATCAGGCAGCGGGTGTGAGGGGTTCCCGTCCGATGGAGATATAGGTCAGCCCCGCCGCTCTGGCCTGCTGGCCGTTGAGAATGTTGCGTCCGTCGAAGAGCAGGGGATGGCGCAGGCGCTCGCGAATCTGTGCGAAATTGGGGCTGCGAAACTGCGCCCACTCGGTCACGATCACCAGTGCGTCGGCGCCCTCGAGCGCGGACATGGCGTCCTCGGTGAGCTTCAGGTCGGGGCGTTCGCCATAGATGCGCCGCGCCTCCTCCATGGCCACCGGGTCGAAGGCGCGCACCTCGGCGCCAGCCTCCCAGAGCGCCTCCATGAGCACACGGCTGGAGGCCTCGCGCATGTCGTCGGTGTTGGGCTTGAAGGCCAGACCCCAGAGCGCGATGGCGCGTCCCGCGAGCTGGCCCTCGAAATGGCGCTTGAGCTTCTCAAAGAGCAGTTCCTTCTGGCGAAAGTTCACCGCCTCGACCGCCTGCAGAAGCTGCGGCTCGTAGCCGAGGCCGCGCGCGGTGCGCTCCAGTGCGCGTACATCCTTGGGGAAGCAGGAGCCGCCGTAGCCGCAGCCCGGATAGATGAACTGATAGCCGATGCGCGGATCGGAACCGATGCCCACACGCACCTGCTCGATGTCGGCCCCGACCGCCTCGGCGATGTTCGACAGCTCATTCATGAAGCTAATCTTGGTGGCCAGCATGGCGTTGGCGGCGTATTTGGTGAGCTCCGCCGAGCGCACGTCCATGATGAGGAGTCGGTCGCGATTGCGGTTGAAGGGCGCGTAGAGCGCGCGCAGCAACTCGGCGGTGCGCGGGTTGTCGGTGCCGACGATGATGCGATCGGGGCGCATGAAGTCCTCGATGGCCGCCCCTTCCTTCAGAAATTCGGGGTTGGAGACCACATCGAAGTCGAGCGCACGGCCGCGCGCGGCCTGGGCCTCACGGACTGTCTCGGCCACGCGGTCCGCAGTACCGACCGGTACGGTGGACTTATCCACGATGATGCGGTAGCCCTCCATGTGCTCACCGATGCTGCGCGCCACAGCCAGCACGTATTGCAGATCCGCCGAGCCGTCTTCGTCGGGCGGGGTTCCTACAGCAATGAATTGAAAAAGGCCGTGACGCACGCCTTCCTCGGCATCGGTCGAGAAGCGCAGGCGGCCCGCCTCGCGGTTGTGGCGGATCAGATCGTCGAGCCCAGGTTCATAGATAGGTACGCCGCCGCTGTTGAGCAGGTCAATCTTGCGTGGATCAACATCAATGCAGAGTACATCGTTGCCAACTTCGGCCAGGCAGGCGCCCGTGACCAGGCCGACATAGCCGCTGCCAAAAATCGTCACTTCCATCCGGATTCTCCACTGTCTTTTGGTGTTGTTGCTGTTGCGGTGAGCGGCCAGGGCCATGCTCAGGCGTAAAGGGAAAAAGTTACAAGATTACACCCAAGGCATGTCAATTTTTCGGTTAGACCAACCGCACATCAGTTTTTGGTTTTCCTCATGCGCTCTGGGCTGGGTGATGGGCCCGGGGGGGGCGGACGTGACTCCCTGCCTGGAGGCTTGACAGCGGCATCCCTGCCGCTCACCCCCGCGTCCATCCCCCAGCCTTCACCGCAAAATCCATCTGTGAATTGGTATATATCTGGCAAGCGCGCTCGGCTTTGTTGTCACGCGACCTGGTGGCTCCGATGGCTAGCGTCAAATCACTTGCCGAGCGGCGCGCGCGCGGGCAAAATAGTCGAGTTTTTTACGCCAAATGTCATGCCCGCTTGATGCGCGGCGTCCGGAAGCGGCGGGCAAAAATAACGTTGACGGCGATGAGTGGCTTGTCTATACTGAGCCGCTCATTTCGGAGGGGTTCCCGAGCGGTCAAAGGGATCAGACTGTAAATCTGACGGCTCAGCCTTCGGAGGTTCGAATCCTCCCCCCTCCACCAA
>JAFGTZ010000197.1 GCA_016938795.1 Chromatiaceae bacterium
GCGAGTGACTTGCCATGTGTCTGGCCATTCCCGCCCGGATCATTGAACTTGACCCTGCCACCGAGAGCGCCGAGGTCGAACTTGGCGGACTGAAACGGCGCATCTCGGTGGCGCTGCTCGACGAGGCGGCGGTGGACGACTATGTGCTGGTGCATGTTGGCTACGCACTCAACCGCATCAGCGAGGAGGAGGCCGCGCAGACCCTGGCGCTGATGCGCGAGGCGGGCCTCATCGAAGCGGAGGCGGAGCCAGGCTCCGGAGCGCCCGCATGAGGCATCTGGATGCCTTCCGCGATCCCGAGCTGGCGCGCGAGCTGGTGCGCGCCATCGCCGCCGAGGTGGATCCCGCGCGCCCCTATCGGCTGATGGAGTTCTGCGGCGGCCACACCCATGCCATCTATCGCCATGGCCTTCAGCACCTGATGCCGCCGAGGGTGCGTTTTCTGCACGGCCCCGGCTGCCCGGTGTGCGTGCTGCCCATGGGGCGCATCGATCAGGCCATCGCGCTGGCCCGCTTGCCCGGCGTCATCCTCTGCATCTATGGCGATCTGCTGCGCGTGCCGGCGAGCGGCGGCGACTCGCTCCTCAAGGCGCGCGCGGCGGGGGCTGATGTGCGTCTCATCTATTCCACCCAGGATGCGCTCGCGCTCGCGCGCGCGCACCCGGATCGCGAGGTGGTGCTCTTCGCCATCGGCTTCGAGACCACCACCCCGCCCACTGCCGTAGCGCTCCAGGCCGCGCGCGCCGAGGGCCTCGGCAACTTCAGCGTCTTCTGCAACCATGTGCTCACTCCCCCGGCGCTGCGCGCCATTCTCGAGGGCGCGAGCGAGCGTCCCGCGCTCGATGGCATCCTTGGGCCTTCGCACGTCAGCACCATCATTGGGGTCGAACCCTATGATTTTGTCGCCGCCGACCTTGGCCTGCCGCTGGTCATCGCCGGCTTCGAGCCGCTCGATGTGCTGCACTCCACCCTGATGCTGGTGCGCCAGATCAACGCGGGCGAGGCGCGGGTGGAGAACCAATACCGGCGCGCCGTTTCAGCCCAGGGCAACCGCAAGGCCCAGCATCTCATGGCCGAGACCTTCAGGGTGCGCGAACGCTTCGCCTGGCGCGGACTCGGCGAGCTGCCCCTTAGCGCGCTCGGGCTGGCGGACGCCTTTGCCGCCTTCGACGCCGAGCGACGCTTCAGCCTCGCCCCCAGCGAGCCGCGCGAGGTGCGCGGCTGCGACTGTCCGGCCATCTTGCGCGGGCTCAAGGA
>JAFGTZ010000198.1 GCA_016938795.1 Chromatiaceae bacterium
CGGTAGATGCCGAGGTTCTGGCGCGCCTTCTCGGGGCCGCGGGTGATGACCAGCCCCCAGGTGATGAGCGGCGCGGCATCGCCCGGCCAGCAGTGCTGGATGGGCAGGCGGCCGAGATCAACCTCGTCTCCCGCGAACTCGACCTCCTGACAGAGCGCGTTGCGCCGCACCTTGGGGGCCATGTCGAGCACCTTGCGAAAGATCGGCAGGCTTTCCCAGGCCTCGCGCATGCCCTTAGGCGGATCGGGCTGTTTGAGAAAGGCGAGAATCTCGCCCACCTTGCGCAGCGCCTCGACCGATTCCTCGCCCATGCCGAGCGCCACCCGCTTGGGGGTGCCGAAGAGATTGGCAAGCAGCGGGATGTCTGACCCCTTGGGTTTCTCGAACAAAAGGGCTGGACCGCCACCGCGCAGGGTGCGGTCGCAAATCTCGGTCACCTCCAGATAGGGGTCAACCTCCAGGCCGACGCGCTTGAGCTCGCCACGCGCCTCAAGCTGGTCGATAAAGTCACGCAGATCGCGGTAGTTCATGCAAGCGGCTGAATCTCAATGTGTGCGGGAAAATCGGCGACCAGGCGCGAACGGGGGAGTTCACCGCTTGCGTCGAAGAAGCGCATGGCGCCACCTTCGTCGCAGATCCAGTATTCCCGTGCGCCGGCCTCCAGATAGAGGTGGCGTTTTTCGGCAAGTTCGGCCTGGCTGTTGCTCGACGAGACCACCTCGATACAGATCTCGGGGGCGATCGAGCACTCGGCCTCGCTGGCGATCATGGCGAAGCGTTCGGCCGAGGCCCAGGCCACATCAGCCACCTTGGTGCCCTGGGGGGTGTGGATGGCGCATTCGGCGAGGATGACGCCGTTCTCGGGCAGAAGGCGTGCGATGCGTCCCTGAAAAGCCGAGTGATAGACCTTGACCGGCGACATTAGCACCTGACCTTGTGCGTTGAGTTCAATCTTGAACGGCAGATCGCGCAGACTGGGATGCTCACAGACTTCTTGCCATTGCATCGATCAGACCTCCAGGTTTTGACTTGGCCCCCCTCACAAGGGAGAGGGGCTTTCAGGCCGCGATTCCCGAATGGCGCAGCAGGGCATCGGTGCTGGGTTCGCGTCCGCGGAAGTTGACATAGAGCACCATGGCCTCCTCCGAGCCGCCCTTTTCGAGAATCTGGCGGCGGAAGGCGCGTCCGGTCTCGGCATCGAAGACGCCGCGCTCCTCAAAGAGCGAGAAGGCATCCGCCGAGAGCACCTCGGCCCATTTATAGCTGTAATAGCCCGCCGCGTAGCCTCCGGCGAAGATGTGCGAAAAGCCATGGGCGAAGCGATGGAAGGCGGGCGGGCGGACTACGGCGACCCGGTCGCGCACCGACTCCAGAATCTCATGGATGCGCCCGCCGCGCGCTGGGTCGTATTCGTGATGCAGGCGGAAGTCGAACAGCGAGAATTCGAGCTGGCGCACCATCTGCATGGCCGACTGGAAGTTTTTGGCGGCGATCATGCGCTCGTAGAGCGGCTCGGGCAGCGGCTCGCCGCTCTCCCAGTGGCGCGCGAAGAGATCGAGCGACTCGCGCTCCCAGCACCAGTTCTCCATGAACTGGCTGGGTAGCTCCACCGCATCCCATGGCACCCCATTGATGCCGCCCACCGCCGGATAATCGACCTGGGTGAGCAGATGGTGGAGCCCGTGGCCGAACTCGTGGAACAGGGTTTCCACCTCGTCGTGGGTCAGCAGCGAGGGCTTGCCATCCACCGGCGGGGTGAAGTTACACACCAGATAGGCCACCGGGAGCTGATCGCGGCGGCTGGTGCGCAGCCGATTGGCGCACACATCCATCCAGGCCCCGCCGCGCTTGTTCGCGCGCGCATAGGGGTCGAGATAGAACTGACCGATGAGCGCCCCAGTGGCGTTGTCGCGAATGGCGAAGAAGCGCGCATCGGGATGATAGGTCTCGAAGTCGCTGACCTCCTGGATGCGGATGCCGAACAGTCGCCCCACCACCTCAAAGAGCCCCGCGAGCACCCGGGGCAGGGGGAAGTAGGGGCGCAGTTCCTCCTGGCTGATCTGGTAGCGGTGTACGCGCAGCTTTTCAGAATAAAAGGCGATGTCCCAGGGCTCCAGACGCTCGATGCCATGGTGCTCGCGCGCGAAGGCCTCGAGCTCGGCCAGCTCGCGCTGTGCCTGGGGCAGGGAGCGCTCGGCCAGATCGTTCAGGAAATCGAGCACCTGGGTGGGCGTGCGCGCCATCTTGGTGGCGAGCGAGCGCTCGGCATAGTTGGCAAAGCCGAGCAACTGGGCGAGTTCGTGGCGTAGCGCCAAAATCTGCTCCATGATGTCGCTGTTGTCCCAGCGTCCCGCGTGCGGTCCCTGATCGGAGGCGCGTGTGCCATAGGCTTCGTAGAGGGCAAAGCGCAGCTCGCGATCCTCGGCATAGGTCATGACCGGCAGATAGCTCGGCATGTGCAGGCTGAACAGCCAGCCGTCCTTGTCCTGCTCGCGCGCGCTCTGGCGCGCGAGCGCCCGGGCCGACTCGGGCAGTCCGGCAAGGCGCGCCTCGTCCTCGATCAGCAGGTTCCAGGCATTGGTGGCATCCAGCACATTCTCGGAATAGGTGCTGGTGAGGCGCGAGAGTTCCTGGCTGATGGCGCGATAGCGCTCCTTCTTCTCGGCGGGCAGATCGACGCCCGAGAGATGAAAGTCGCGCAGGGCGTTCTCGATGAGCTTGCGCTGCACATCGTCAAGATGCTCCTGGGCGGCCACAGCGCGATAGGCGCGAAACAGCGCCTCGTTCTGACCCACCTCGGTGCCATAGTCGCTGAGCTTGGGCAGGCAGGCGTTGTAGGCCGCGCGCAGCGCCTCGCTGTTGAGCACGCCATTGAGATGGCCGACGGGTGACCAGACACGTCCGAGGTCATCATCGCACTCCTCCAGCGGCTCGATGACCGACTCCCAGGTCGGCACCTCGACCGACTGGGTGAGTCGTGCAATCTCGGCGCGACAGCGCGCGAGCTGGGCGTCGATGGCCGGCTCGATGTGCTCGGGCTGAATGCGCGAGAAGGCCGGAAGGGTCTGATTTTCAAGCAATGGGTTGGACATCGGGCGACCTTGTGGCTCGAACAGTTGAGGCAATGGGAATGAGATGGCGGCAGCGCGCAGGCGCTTCCAGTGTTGCGCGCTCAATCCGAGAAGAAACCGCTTGGCTGGCTGGCATCGCCCGCGCCGCGCAGCAGGCGTAGCATCTCGTCGCGCGGGCGGGGGCGAAAGGCGCGCGGCTCGCAGAGATAATGACGCCAGAGTTCAACATGATGGCGGTCCTGGCTCAAACGTCCGGAAATCGGCTGCCACTGCGGGTCGTCGATGGGGACAAAGCGACCGCCCTGACCGAAGGCATAGAGTTTATAGACCGCCTTGGGCGTGCAGCGCAGTCCCTCGACGGAGACATTGCGATGGCCGTTGCGGCCCTCGACCACCAGGGTGTAGCGCACCACATCATCAGCGCCGATGGACAGATGGCGCCCATCGAGCAGGTAACGCAGCTCGCTGCGCGGGCCGTCGAGATGCAGCTCGATGAGATCGGCGTCCTTGGGCCAGGGCGGCAGTCGGGTCTCGCCCTCCTGCCAGGGCAGGGCGTCGCGCACGCTCTCCGGGATGTCGGGCTCGGCGTCGGAGACGAAGGCGTTATCGCCCGAGCGCGCGAGCGCCGGGCTGGCGCTCAGCACGAACATCAAGGCCAGCGCCATGGCAAGTTGGGGTGTCATGGCGTCAGACCGGGGCGCCAAACAGCCGATCGCTCTCGGCGCGCGAGCGGGTGAGGGCGTCTTCCATGGAGACGCCGAGGAACCAGTTGCCGGTCATGGCCAGCGGGGTGCCGGCAAGTGCCGCGTCGAGCCGCGCGATGCGCTCGGCGTGACCGGGGCGTAGCACGGGCAGACGGTTGTGGACACGACATTCGGCAACGATCTGAGCGGGGTTCAGATCGAGCGTCTGGCAGGCGCGCGCGCGCTGCGCCTCGGCATCGAGTGCGCCGGGGCGAAAATGGAAGGCAAAGCCACGGTGGGCCGGGTCGGGCAGAAAATCGCGCGACACCGCCGAGTAGAAGGCGTCCTCGATGGCGATGAGTCCGGCGATGGGCTTCAGGCGGGCGAGATCAGTATTGCGCGCCACCAGCACCAGGGTTTCAATCTCGGCCATCTCCATGCCGTCGAGCGCCACGCGCGCGGCCTCAAAGCCCTCGGGCAGCAGACCGGCCGCCACCGGCGGAGGCACGGCCAGGGTCAAGTGACGCGCTCGGACCACTTTGCCCCCATCGATGCGCACCTCGAAACCCTCGGCGCTGTGGGCGATGGAGCCGACCCGCTGCGCGGTGCGCACCTCGATGCCGGACCCGGCGGCGATCGCCTCGGCAATGGAGGAGAGTCCGCCATTAAAGGTAAAGGCCTTGATGACCTCCTTGCGCCGGGGTTTCTTGCGAAAGAGCGCCTCGGCGGGATAGTCGTCGGCGGGCTGGCAGATGACCGCCTGAAAGGCGTAGCGCAGCAGATCCTCGTAGTTGCGCTGGCCGAGCACCCGGCTGTAGTAGTCGGCCACGCGGCGCCCGGCCTTGGGTTCGCTGAAGAGACGCGGCAGCGAGGCGAGCGCCTCGCCAAGGTGCAGGGCCGAGGTGATGGAGCGGCGCGCGCCATCCTTCCACAGCCGGTAGCCCACCTTGAGCTTGGGTTGAACCTGCTCGGTGAGCCCCAGATCGTCGAGGATGTCGAGCAGATTGCCGTAGCTGTTGAAGCAGGTGTGTCCGCCGGCCTCGACCCAGAAACCGCCGAGGTCGTCAAAACGCTGGCTGTTGATGCAGCCGCCAACACGCTCGTTGGCCTCCAGCACCAGGGTGGAGAGACCGCGCCGGGCAGAGAAATGGGCCGCGCCCAGGCCGCTGATGCCGGCGCCGATGATGAGGTGGTCGAAGTCTTGGCTCATGGGGGGCTCTGGATGTCTGTGTTCGGAAAAGTCAGTCGTCCGCGATATCGCGTTCGGGGCTCTCGTCCTCGCGTGGCTCGATGGCGACAAGCGAGAGGTGGCTGATATCGGGCTCGGGAATGGGGGTGGGCGGTTGCTCGCAGTCCTCAAGAGACCAGTCGGCGCCACCAACCAAGGCAAGATGCTCGGTGTCGATGGGCGGAATCTTAACCTCGCGCTCGGCTTCGAGAAAACCCTCCTGAGGCGCCAGCGCAAGACTGGAGGCGGCAAGGGCCGCCAGGCCCTTGGCAGTGGTGGCGTCAACGGCGGGGGCTTGGGATGCCGATGGCGGCGGGGAGGGCGCCTCGTTCGGGGTTGCGTTCAGCTCAAGACGTTCGAGCACTGCGCCCACCTCGCTGAACACGCGCTCGTACTGTGCGGCGGTTTTGGCGTCCACAGCGCGCTTCACCACCACGGGCTGACCCGAGAAGAGGCGGGCCGCGCCGGCCTCGTCGAGCCGGAAGAGTTCGCGCAGACGTGCGCGTGCCTGATCCGCGTCGGTGCCGGGTTGGAGGATCGCGCGAAAGCTGAGATCGTATCTAGGTTCGGCCATGGCCCGTGCTCCGGAGGGCCAGGCCATGGGCCGAGCCCCAGTGGTCAGAGTGGTTTCAGAAGGCTGAAGGCGCCGCGAATCTCGCCCACCGAGTAACCGCGCGCCTGATCTTCAGGATAGCGCTCGTCCAGGGCGCTGACCACTTCGGGCGCAATGTTGCTGCCGTGACAGGTCAGGCAGACCTCGCCGGTGGGAATGGCCTTCATGAGACGAAACGCCTTGCCCTCGGGGGTCTCGACCTCCTCGGCGAAGGCCAGTGTCATCACATCCTCGCCTGCGGCAAGGCGCGCCTCGAAGGCGCCGAGCACCTTCTGCTCCCAGTCATCGGGGCGGTTATCACTGTTGCGGGTCTTGAAGCTGACGCGCCCAATCTCCCAGCCCGAGCGCGCCGAGAGTTCCTCGGCGATGGCCGGTGCGCGTTCCTGACACATGCCGATGGCCTGGGTGGGGCCGCCTTGCTCGATGGCGCCCTTGAGTTCGCCTTGCAGCGTGATGGCGAATTCCTTGATAAGCGCCTGCGCCTCGGCAAGGCGCGGATCCTGAGGCGCCTCGGCGGCCAGGGCCAGGGAACCAAACAGCAGAGCGGAGAGTGCGGTCGTGGTGCGAATAACTGGCGTGTTCATGGTCGTGAAAGGTCCTCCTGAACAGGATGGCGACTGATGAAGAATCGCATTATGCGGGGTTCTCTGCCCCGCTGCTTTGATGCTTCGCAGCCGCCAAGTTCCCTGCCGATTGCGCAAGCGCATCGCGGCTTGGGCGGCCACGCCCTAGACTACCGGGCCTTTTTACCCGAAAGATCGACACAAAAACAACGATGAGCACGCCTCCGCCCTGTCCACGCTGCGGTCTGGAAAACACCTATCCCGACGACGATCTCTTCATCTGCCCCGACTGCGGCCATGAATGGCCGCAGCAGGCCGCGCCCGAGGAGGATGCCGCGCCAGAGGTGCGCGACGCCAACGGCCAGCTGCTGAGCGACGGCGATACCGTGGTGCTCATCAAGGATCTCAAGGTCAAGGGCAGCTCCACCACGCTCAAGGTCGGCACCAAAATCAAGGGCATCCGCCTCGTGGGCGGCGATCATGGCGTCGATTGCAAGACCGACGCCGGCGCTTTTTTGCTCAAGGC
>JAFGTZ010000199.1 GCA_016938795.1 Chromatiaceae bacterium
CGGGGCGTGCAGACGATCGAGCAGCGCCTGGTTGAGGGGTTCGCGCAAGGGGCTGCCCGAGGCGAGGGCGATGCCATAGTCCTGGCGTTCGAAACGTCCTGGAAGCACGCGCAAGGCCTGTGCGGGATGCTGTTGGCTGTAGTAGCTCAGCATGGGTTTATCGTAGACCACGGCATCCACCTGACCCTCGCTCAGTGCCTTGAGCGCGCCCGCCAGATCGGGCCAGGTGCGGAAGTTGAGATGCTCACGGGCGAGATAGGCCGCGCTGGTGGTGTCGGACACACTGGCGATGCGCACGCGCGGAAGATCCTCGCGCCCCTGTACCTTGCTCTCAAGCTCGCCCAGGGTCAGGGTGGTGGCAATGGCGGCGGTGAAGGAGGAAACCATGATGATGCCGGAGAACATCCAGATAATGGCCAGGGCGCGACCTGCTGGAGTGAGCGGGGCCTTGTCGCCATAGCCCACGGTGGTCATGGTCACAGCCGACCACCAGAGTCCATTGCCAATGCCTTTGATGGGCGATCCGCCAAATTGGGGATTGTGACGGCGCTCGACAAACCATAACAGAAGGCCGGTCACCAGCAGCAGCCCGAAGAGGCTGAGCATGATCTGCAGGAAACCCAGGGATAAGAAGCGCTGACTGACCGCGAGCCAGCCGCCATGACTCTTGGCGCGTACCGCGATGCCCAGCCCTGAACTCAGAAAGGGATGGCTGAAGTCCATGCGTTGCTCGCGCTCGCGAGTGATGGTGAGCCCCGCCACGGCAGCCTCGACCTCGCGGCGCTCTACCGCCTCCAGCATCTCGGCGAGTCCCATCTCGCGAATATGAAAGTCCAGGCCAAGCTCATTGGCAATCTTACGCCACAGCTCAATGCTCAAGCCATGCCATTGACCTTGCGTGTCCTTCATGGCGAAGGGCGGGACATCGCGTGTGGCGATGGTGACTGTTTGAACGCTGTCGGCGCTGGCGGGCGTCAGGAACGTGAGCCAGAGGGAGAACAGGAGCAACCAGGAAGTCCGTCGCATGATTTGCATCCAGGCGTGTTCTTTGGAAACGGCCATTATGGCCATCCCAAGGTCGCTTTGCCCAGCATGCGCCTGGGCGGTGGAGGAGGGGGCGCGCCCCCTCCGCAAGGCGATCAGACGCGGAATTGTCCGAGCAGTCTGGATTGTTCGCGTACCGCCTCAGCCTGTTCGCGAGCGGCGGCCTCAGAGGTCGTCGCGGTTTCCATGACGTCGGTGGCAAGATCGCGGATGTTGACGGTGTTGCGGTTGATTTCCTCGGCCACCGAACTTTGCTCCTCAGCGGCGGTGGCGATCTGGAGATTCATCTGACTGATGCGCTCCACGGCCTCGGTGATGTGGTCGAGCGCCTCGCGCGCGCGCATGGCGTAATCCACGGTCGTATGGCTCATATCGCGGCTGCCGAGCATGGCAGCGGTGGCGGTCTTCATGCCGCTTTGCAGTTGTTCGATCATGGCGCGAATTTCAGCGGTGGATTGCTGGGTGCTCTGGGCAAGGGTGCGCACCTCGTCGGCCACCACGGCAAAGCCGCGTCCGTGCTCGCCGGCCCGGGCGGCCTCGATGGCGGCGTTGAGCGCGAGCAGGTTGGTCTGCTCGGCGATGGAGATGATGACATCGAGAATGGTCTCGATCTTGCCGCGCACGGCATCGAGCTGACCGACCGCCTCGACCGTGTCGTCGATCTGGGTCGAGAGCCGCCCAATTTCCTCGGCGGCCTGGATCACCACGCCCTTGCCTTCCTGCACCGATCCCTGGGCGCTGGTGACCGCATCGGCGGCATGGTGGGCGTTGGTGGCGACCTCTGAGGAGCTGGCGGCCATCTGATTCATGGCGGTGGCCAGATGCTCCACCTCGGCAAGCTGTTTGAGCAGGGCCTCTTTGCCTGCCTCGGTGTTTTGCGCCGTTCGCTCGGAACTTGCCTCGACCTGGGCGCCGATCTGAATGAGCTGCTCGATGAGCTGATGCAGCTTTTGCATGAAGCGGTTGAACTGCACCGCGAGCACCGCGAAGTCTGGGTCGCCTTTTTCGTTGAGGCGGTGGGTCAGGTCGCCTTCGCCCGAGACCACGTCGGCGAGCGCGGCGGCGAGCTGATCGAGCGGACGCATGAGGAGCCTCAGGGCGACCAGAACCACCAGGCCAGCGATGACCAGGGCGATGCTGGTGAGGATGAGCGCATTGAGTCCGGTGGCGCGGATGGCGGACTGAATGCGGGCTTTCTCCAGGGCCAGGCCAAGCGTCCAGCCCAGTTCCGTGATGGTTGACTGGGTCAGGATCATCTCCCGGTCGTTGAGGAGCAGCTCCTGAACCTTGGCGCCAGGCTTATGGTCCTGGCCAAAGACCTGGCTGGCCGGGACGCCATTGTTGCTGGCCTCCGGGTGGGTGATGAAGTTGCCTTCCTGGTCAATGACATAGGCATAACCGGCATCGAAGAGGCGGGAGGAGTTCACCTGCCTGGCCAGCGCCTCCAGACTGATATCGGAAAAGACCACGCCGACGAGCCGCCCCTCAATGACCACGGGTGCGGCCGCCGAAATGAGGATGTTGCCCGTGACTGCGTCGGCATAGGGCGCGGTCAGAATTGGTGCCATGGCCTGCTTGGCCTGCTGGTACCAGGGGCGCTTGCGAGGATCGTAATTGGAGGGATTCCAGGTCGGGTCGTTCGAGGTGAAGGAGCCGTCATCCTCGAACCCAAAGCCCACCAGGAGAAAGTCGCGCTTGAGCGCGGGCAGGCTCAGCATGGCGGCATGACGCTTAAGATCGCGCCCCTGATTCTGGATCTGCAATCCGATGGCGTTCGCAACCAGTTCGGTGGTGGCCTTGGCCTGGGTCATGCGCGAGGCAATGTCGGCGCTCAGCGCGCTGGTCAGTTCCGCCACGCTGTTGTCGGTCAGTTTGGTGACCTCGGATTTAACGGTCAGGTATTGCAGCAGCGAGAGCAGCGACATGGCGATCAGCAGCACCAGGCCGGTGGTCAGGATAAGCTTCTGCTTGAAGGGCATTGATTGGCTCCATTCCAAAGATGCGTGCGACAGGTGTGGCGGACCTTGATTGCGTGCATAGGCACTCGCTCAAGGGGCGGACAGCACATTGTCGCAAGAGAGAATGAAGCTGATGTAACAGTGGGGCGGCTATCCAATGAGCCGGATCGGCAGTGCCGCAAACGACAACGCCCCGCTCTGGCGAGCGGGGCGTTGCGTGGTCGAGGACGTCTTGGCCGGCGATCAGCCGCGCTTCATCTTGCGCAGTTTCTCGATGGCGCGCAGTTGCGCCATGGCCTCGGCGAGTTCGGCCTGGGCCTTGGCATACTCGAAGTCAGCGGCATGACCAGCGAGCGCCTCCTCGGCGCGACGCTTGGCATCCATGGCGGCGGCCTCGTCGAGATCGCGCGCGCGGATCGCGGTGTCGGCGAGCACCGTCACCTTGTGCGGCTGAACTTCAAGCATGCCGCCGGAGACATAGAAATGCTCCTGCTCGCCCTGCTCGTTTTCCACCCGCACGTCGCCGGGCTTGAGCCGGCTGATGAAGGCGGTGTGACGCGGCGCGATACCCACTTCGCCCATCTCGGCGGAGGCATACACCATGGACGCCGATCCGGAATGGATGGCGCCCTCGGCGCTGACGATATCGACGTGGACTGTCATTGCCATGGGTGGTCTCCCTTAGCTGGCCATCTTTTCGGCCTTGGCCACCGCTTCCTCGATGCTGCCGACCATGTAGAAGGCCTGTTCGGGCAGGTGATCGTATTCACCGTTCACGATGGCCTTGAAGTCGCGGATGGTGTCCTTGACCGAGACGAATTTGCCGGGCGCGCCGGTGAACACCTCGGCGACGAAGAACGGCTGCGAGAGGAAGCGCTGGATCTTGCGCGCGCGCGAGACGGTCAGCTTGTCTTCCTCGGAGAGCTCATCCATGCCGAGAATGGCGATGATGTCCTTGAGCTCCTTGTAGCGCTGGAGCGTGCCCTGCACGGCGCGCGCGGTCTCGTAGTGTTCCGCGCCCACGATGTTGGGGTCGAGGATGCGGCTGGTGGAGTCGAGCGGATCCACGGCGGGGTAGATACCCAGCTCGGCGATCTGACGCGAGAGCACCAGGGTCGCGTCCAAGTGCGCGAAGGTGGTGGCCGGCGAGGGGTCGGTGAGGTCGTCGGCGGGCACGTAGACGGCCTGGAAGGAGGTGATGGAGCCGGTGCGGGTGGAGGTGATGCGCTCCTGCAGGGCGCCCATCTCCGAGGCCAGGGTGGGCTGATAGCCCACGGCGGAGGGCATACGGCCGAGCAACGCGGACACCTCGGTACCGGCCAGGGTGTAGCGGTAGATGTTGTCGATGAACATCAGCACGTCGCGGCCTTCGTCGCGGAAGTACTCGGCCATGGTCAGACCGGTGAGCGCGACGCGCAGACGGTTGCCCGGCGGCTCGTTCATCTGGCCGTAGACCAGGGCCACCTTGTCGAGGACGTTCGAGTCCTTCATCTCGTGGTAGAAGTCGTTACCCTCGCGGGTACGCTCGCCAACGCCCGCGAACACCGAGAAGCCCGAGTGCTCCACGGCGATGTTGCGGATCAGCTCCATGAGGGTGACGGTCTTGCCGACGCCGGCGCCGCCGAAGAGGCCGACCTTGCCGCCCTTGGCGATCGGCATGATGAGGTCGATGACCTTGATGCCGGTTTCGAGGATTTCGGTGGTCGTCGCCTGATCTTCGAGCGGGGGAGCCGCGCGATGAATCGACCAGCTCTGCTCGGCGCCAATATCGCCCTGCTCGTCGATGGCGTTGCCGAGCACGTCCATGATGCGCCCAAGCGTCTTCTGGCCTACGGGCACCTGAATGGGGTTGCCGGTGGCGAGCACCTCAAGGCCGCGCTGCAGGCCGTCAGTCGAACCCATGGCGATGGTGCGCACCACGCCATCGCCGAGCTGCTGCTGCACCTCAAGCGTGAGACCGACTGCATCGATCTTCAGGGCCTCATAGACCTTGGGCATCTCGCCGCGCGGGAACTGGACGTCCACCACGGCGCCGATGATTTCCACCACGTTACCGGAACTCATAGTCTTTATCCTCTTCTGCCTTGCGGCGTCTAGCAATTCTGTCTGGATCGGATCCTGTCCGGC
>JAFGTZ010000200.1 GCA_016938795.1 Chromatiaceae bacterium
CGCTCGACTGAGCGTTCACGCGCCTCCAGCAAGGCGTTGAGTTCGGCAATCAAGGGGCGAACCTCATCGGGAGTCTCTGCGCCAACCCGCGAAGCATGCCCGACACGGATGGCGCCAATCTCGCGACGCAACGTCTCCAGGGGCGCCAGTCCGCCTTGGATCTGGACCAGGGTGGCGACTGTGAGCAGGACGGCAATCAGTCCCAGGTAGGGACGCATGTCGGCGGCGAAATTAGCACGCGCGGCGAGCACTTCGGCGCGATCCTGGGCCAGAATGAGGCGCAGCTCGACCGGCTCGGGGTGCGCCGAGACCTGGATGCGCCGCTCGCGCACCAGGAGCGACTGTCCGGCCGGTCCCGGCAGACGATGGGCATGGATCACGCCTGGCGCCAGGTCGTCGTCCGGCACGCTCAGCACCTCGTCCCAGAGCGAGCGCGAGCGCAGGACAGCGGGCTGACCAGGGCGGTCGATCTGCCAGTAATGCCCGCTCAGGGGTTGAGCAAAGGCGGGAGACTGGGGCTCCTGGGTCAGACGAAGCGAGCCCTCGGGCGCAACCTCGACGGCGGCGGCAAGCTGATTGAGCCGTGTCTCCAGCTCAGCGCCGAGATGGCGCTCAACATGGCGCGCGAAGAGATTGGCCAACCCGAACCAGGCGATCAGCAGGGCCAGCGTGATCGAGATCAGGGCGCCGAGCCAGAGTCGCGCCCGCAGCGAGGTGCGCACTAGAGGCCATCCGCCTCGATCAGATAGCCAAATCCGCGCCGGGTCTGGATCAGCTCGGCGCCCAGCTTGCGCCGCACCCGTCCGACCAGCACCTCAACCGAGTTGGAGTCGCGCTCGAAGTCCTGGGCATAGAGCTGCTCGGTCAGCTCCTGTTGCGAGACGACGCGCCCGGCCTGCTGCATCAGATAGCTGACCAGGCGGTATTCCTGGGGCGAGAGATGGATGGGCAGTCCGTCGCGGCTCAGGCTCTGGCGCCGGGTGTCGAGCCGGAAGGGGCCGTGGACGAGCACGGGTGCTGGCTGACCGGCGGCGCGGCGGATCAGCGCCCGCACGCGCGCGAGCAGTTCCTCGAACCGAAAGGGTTTGGGCAGATAGTCGTCGGCGCCGGCCTCGATGCCCTCGACGCGCTCGGTCCAGTCGCCGCGCGCACTCAGGATCAGCACCGGCAGCCGCTGACCGGCGGCGCGCCACTGGCGCAGCACCGAGAGCCCATCAAGTCCCGGAAGCCCAAGATCGAGGATGGCGGCGGCATAGGGTTCAGTGTCGCCCATGAACCAGGCCTCGCGCCCCTCGCGCGCGCGTTCAACCAGGAAACCGGCGGACGTCAGACCGGCCGCCACCGTCTCGGCGACCTGGTCGTCGTCTTCCACCAACAGCAGACGCATCAGTCGTCGTCCTCCAGTTCCAGGAGGCGTCCATCCCGGGCATCGACCTCGACTTCCAGCCGACGCCCGTCCGGGGTCAGGATCTTGAGTTCATAGATCCAGACCCCTTGGCCGGCGTCTTTCTCCTGTTCAAGTTCGATCCCGATCACCTCACCCGGTATCTGTTCGCCGATCTGGCTCAGGATCTTGGCCATTGGCTGGATCTCACCGCGCAGACGCGCTTCATGGGCGCGTTCGTGATCCAGATCATGCCGGTTCAACGATTTCGTGGATATGCCGCGCTCCTGGCCATCCTCTTCAGCAAAGGCTAATGGACCCTGACCGATAGCCAGTGCGCCAGCAAACAGGAGTATCAAGGTACGTTGAGAAGTATTCATTCAGGCTGCTCCGTTTCGGGTTAGTCAATCTGACGCCGCTCGGGGTTCTCGCCCCGGCAGGGTCAGGCTGTGCCGACAGCTTACGGAAGCCTGCCTGACAAAAGGCTGACAGCGGTTGCCAGTCTTCGGTCAGGCGCCCTTGGTTAATCTGCCGGTCCAGGGCCTCGACAGGCCCGAACCGACGAACCAACCATTCATGCTGTACGGAGAACCGAACCATGCCGAACGACGATCCGACTGACACCACCACCCTGCCCCATCACTCCGAACCGAAGACACCTGAACGGATTCGCGTCTGGGATCCGCTGGTGCGTGTGTTCCATTGGTCACTGGTGGCTGGATTTGCCACCGCCTTCATCGTCGAGGACGATCTGCTCGGCGTCCATGTCTGGGCCGGCTATCTGGTGCTCGCCCTCATCGCCGTGCGTCTGGTGTGGGGCCTGATCGGCACACACCATGCGCGTTTCAGCGACTTCGTGCGCGGTCCGGGCGCGGTGCTGGCCTATCTGCGCGATGTCGTGCGTCTGCGCGCACCGCGTTATCTGGGGCACAATCCGGCGGGCGGAGCCATGATCCTGCTGCTCCTGATCAGTGTCGCCGCCACCGGGATCAGCGGTCTGGCGCTCTATGGCGCGGAAGAATTCGCCGGTCCGCTGGCCGA
>JAFGTZ010000201.1 GCA_016938795.1 Chromatiaceae bacterium
CTGGAGGGTGTCTGGGAGAGCAACGACGGCGGCTTGCTCATCGTGCAGGGCCACTATTACCGGCTCTATGCACCCTGCAAGGGGCACATCGATGGGGGCATTCGGGTCGAGTCCGAGCGGATCGAATTGACCAATGCGCGCCAAGGCTTCAGTCAGCATTTCGAATATGCCCAGGATCAGGGGCGGTTGGCGCTGCGCGATCAGCAGGGGCGGATTTTTGTCTATCGGCGCCTGGTGCTCGACGGCGGACTGGGCTTCGGACACTGAGCACAGGCGCTCAGCCCGAGAGCCCTAGGTGCAGCGCCATAGCCACCAGCAAGGCGCCAAAGAGGCGGCGCAACACCCCCACCGGTAGACGATGCGCAAGCCGTGCCCCGAGCGGCGCGAGCGGCATGCTTGCAAGCAAGATCGTCAGGGCCGCTGGCCAATGGATAAAGCCGGTGGTGTAGGGCGGTAGCCCCTCGCGCCCCCAGCCCACGACTGCAAAGCCCAGTGCGCCGGCGCTGGCGATGGGCAGGCCGCAGGCGGCCGAGGTGCCCACCGCCGCGCGCAGCGCCACGCCATGACGATGCAGAAAGGGCACGGTGAGGCTGCCGCCGCCAATGCCCACCAGCGCCGAGAGCCCGCCGATGAGCGCGCCCATGCCCCAGAGTCCCGCCGTGTCCGGCAAGGGATGGCGGGGTTCACGCTGAGCGCTGCCGAGCAGCATGCGTGCTCCAATGGTGGCGAGAAAGAGCGCGAAGAATCGCTTCAGCCAGGGCTCGGGCAGAACGCCCGCGAGCGCCGCCCCCAGCCAGGCGCCAAGCACGATTCCGGGCGCCAGGCGCGCCACCAGATCCCAGCGCACCCCGCCATGGCGCTGATGGCTCAGGGTAGACATGACCCCGGTTCCGATGATGGTGGCCAGCGAGGTGCCCACCGCCAGATGCGTCACCCAGTCGCCGCCCACCCCAAGTGCCGCAAAAAACAGCACCAGCGCCGGCACCAGCACCACACCCCCACCCACCCCAAAGAGCCCCGCCAGCAGCCCGGAACAGGCGCCGATGCCGAGGAGTAGAGCAAAGTCGTGAAGCAGCGACATGACGTCGATCCTTTGAGAAAATAGATTCTTGGCGATACAGCGATAAGTTTTGCTTGCACCCGCCACTGCCAAAACTGGCCCCCTTGATTGATTCGAGACCATGCACCCATGAAATCCACCAAGGAACCCGTGACTCAAGCCGTGCGTGTGTTGCGCGCTGCCGGCGTGCCCTTCGAGGGTCACCCCTACACCTACGTCGAGGGCGGCGGCACGGCCCAGTTCGCGCGTGAAGTCGGGGTCGATGAGCACTGTGTCATCAAGACGCTGGTGATGGAGGACGAGCAGCGCGAACCCATGCTGGTGCTCATGCACGGTGATCGTCAGGTCTCGACCCAGGCGCTCGCCCGGGCCATCGGCGTCAAGCGGGTTACGCCCTGCGAGCCGAAGGTGGCCGACAAGCATTCGGGTTATCAGGTCGGGGGCACCTCGCCCTTTGGTACGCGCCGGGCCATGCCGGTTTACTGCGAGCAGGGCATCGCAGCGCTTCCACGGATCTACATCAATGGCGGCAAACGTGGCTATATCATCTCACTGGCGAGCGCCGATCTGCTGCGCGTCCTTCAGCCGAGCTTGGTGAGCATGGCGGTCTGAGACTCAGTTGTCCATCGCCCTTAAGACCACATCTTCATAGAGATCCTCAAGCGTCAGACGCGGCTGCAAGGGCGGGCAATCGAGCTGAATCTCGCCCTGCTCCTCGAAGAGCTGGTGTCGCCAGGCGCCATTCTCA
>JAFGTZ010000202.1 GCA_016938795.1 Chromatiaceae bacterium
CTCAAGCATTATCTCAAGCGGCATCCCGTGGTGGATGACTATCTGCTTGAGGCCCGCACCAGCGAGATGGCTACCGACATCGTGAAGGAGCCGGTAGTTCGCGCCCTGCTGCACTCGGGCGAGGGCCATGCGCTGATCCGCCTTCAGGGTCAGTCACTCGCCTTGACGCTCTGGCCTCTGCGCGACTATCTCGGTGCTCTTGATCCGGCCCGCGCCGCTGTGGGGCGTGTGCTTATCTGGTTTGACGCCAGCGAGGCGGTGGCGGCCTTCGAGCGCGGGGTGCTCGCCAATGTGCTCTGGGGGCTGGGCGCCTTTCTGGTCATCGAGTGGCTGCTCTATCTCTTCTGGGGCATGGCCGCGCGACGTTTCGAGCAGCGGGTGGCGGAGAAGACCGCCGAGCTGGCCGAAGCCAATCAGCGCCTGCGCCAGGCGAGCGCGGCCGCCGAACAGGCCAGCCGCGCCAAGGGCGAATTTCTCGCCAACATCAGCCATGAGGTGCGCACCCCCATGAACGGGGTGATCGGCATGCTGGAGCTGCTCGACGACAGCCCGCTCGACGACACCCAGCGCGATTGCGTCGAGATTGCCATGCGCTCGGCGCGGATGCAGTTGGCGGTGATCAACGACGTGCTCGACATCTCCAAGATCGAGGCCGGACGGCTCGAACTCGAGCGCGGCGAATTCGAGCTTGGCGCCTTGCTCGACGAGGTGCGCGAGATTCTGGAGACGCAGGCGCGCAGCAAGGGCATTGAGCTGAGGCAGGAACTCGACCCGCAACTTCGGGACCAGTGGCTAGTGGGCGATGCGCTGCGTCTGCGCCAGGTGCTGCTTAATCTGGCGGGCAACGCGGTCAAGTTCACCGCGCGCGGCGAGGTGGTGCTGAGCGCCGAGGTGCGCGACCTGAGCGACACGGCCATGCAGGTGCGGCTTGCGGTGCGCGATACCGGCATCGGCATCGACGCCGAGACCCAAACGCGGCTTTTCACCCCCTTTACCCAGGGCGACAGCGCCACCACCCGCCACTATGGCGGCACCGGGCTGGGCCTGAGCATCGCGCGCCGCCTGGTTGAACTCATGGGTGGGCATCTGGAACTCGAATCGCAACCGGGGCAGGGAAGCACCTTCTGGGCCTGTATCGACTTTCCGCGCGTGCGGCGCGCATCCGCCGTTGCGACGCCTGAAGGCCCCGAGACGACGCCCCTGCCCGAGCGTTTTCAGGGACGCGTGCTGCTCGCCGAGGATAATGCCATCAACGTCAAGGTTGCCTGCGGTTTGCTTGGACGTCTTGGCATCGAGCCCGAGGTGGCCGCGAACGGACGCGAGGCCGTGGAGATGAGCGCCGCCAAGGTCTATGACCTCATCCTCATGGATGTGCAGATGCCCGAGATGGATGGCTACGAGGCCACGCGCCAGATTCGCGCGCGCGAGGCGGAGCAGGCCGACGGGAGACGTCTGGTCATTGTGGCCCTCACCGCCCATGCCCTGCAGGGTGATCGCGAGCGTTGCGAGACGATGGGCATGGACGACTATCTCTCCAAGCCGGTGCGTGTCGAGGCGCTGCGTCGCACCCTAGCGCGCTGGCTGCCAGGCACCGAGCCCGCTTAAGACCCGCGTCGCTCAAGCCAGCACGAACTCCCGCATCAGCGCACGCAGCAGCTCAAGCGTGGGCGGGATGCGCTCCAGGGCCAGATATTCGTCGGGTTGATGGGCCTGGGCAATGTCGCCAGGCCCGAGAATCAGGGTATCCATGCCGAGCGCATTGAAGAAGGGCGCCTCGGTGCCAAAGTTCACCGCCTCGGCTGGGTGGCCGGTCAGGCGCTCGCAGGCACGCACGATGGGCGCCTCGGCCGGGGTCTCGGCGGGCGGAATGGATGCGAAGATGGGTTCGACCGAGCCTTCGAGTTGGTGCTCTCGGGCCACCTCGGCCACACGCCGCGCCAGCTCCTCGCGCAGGGTCTCGGGGGCTAGTCCGGGCAGCAGCCGCAGATCCAGATGCAGCTCGCAGGCGCCGCAGATGCGGTTGGCGTTGTCGCCGCCCTCGATGCGCCCGAGATTGAGCGTGGGGTAAGGGAGTCGAAAGGCCGGGTGACGATACTGGCGCTGAAGCTCCTCGCGCCACGCGAGCAGGCTGGTGATGAGCGCGTGCATCCCCTCGATGGCATTTCTGCCGAGTGCCGGATCGCTGGCATGGCCGCTCTGACCAATGAGTCGCACCCGCTCACCCATGACGCCCTTGTGCAGCCGCACCGGGCGCAGATTGGTCGGCTCGCCAATGAGGGCGTGACGCCCGAAGCGCCGCCCGCTTGCGGCCAGCGTCCGCGCGCCGCGCATCGAGGATTCCTCATCAGCGGTGGCCAGCACCACCAACGGCTGGCGCAGCGCCTTTGCATCCAGCTCGCGCGCTGCCTCCAGGATGAAGGCGAAGAAGGACTTCATGTCCGACATGCCGAGCCCGTAGAGGCGGCCCTCCGACTCGGTGAGGCGGAAGGGATCATAGGTCCAGTGCGCGGCATCGAAGGGCACGGTATCGGTATGACCCGCGAGCACCAGCCCCTCATCCCCCTGGCCCAGGGTCGCCACCAGATTGAGCTTACCGGGCGCGTCCGGCACCGCCAGCAGCTCAACCGCAAACCCGGCGCTCTCCAGCCAGTCGGCCAGACGTTCGACCAGGGGACGGTTGCTCAGATCGAGCGCCGGCTCGGTGCTGCTCACCGAAGGAATGGCGATCAGCTCGGCGAGCATGGAATCGAGAGAAGGACAGGAGCGTGCCATGGAAGAGTCTCGTGGATGGCGATAGCTATTGGATATGACAACCCGATAGAACCTTGGATTGCGGAGGTATACCAATCATAGATGGATTTTTTGGCGAGGGATGGGGGATGGACGCGGGGGTGTCAGCGGCAGGGATGCCGCTGTCAAGCCTCCAGGGATGGATTCACGGCGGCCCCCGTGGCCATCAC
>JAFGTZ010000203.1 GCA_016938795.1 Chromatiaceae bacterium
CCAACCGTCTCGGGCGCATCCAGATCCTCGGGCGCGCGCGCGCTGGTCCACCAGTCATCGCGCTGCATGCGCTCGCCCTCCTGGGCGATGATGGAACAGTTGAGCCCGTGGCGACTGGTGGGATAGCCGCCGATAAAGCCCTGGGTGTTGCCGTAAACATGCACACCGCTGTGGGTGGAGAGGCTCGCGCCGTCGGAATTGCAGATGCGCGGATCGAGCGCGCGCGCCGCCGCTTCGCAGGCCACGGCGCGCTCGATGGCCTCCTCGACGCTGATCGACCAGGGATGATAGAGATCCAGATCGTGCAGCTCGCGCGCCAAGAGTTCCGGATCGGCAAGCCCGGCGCAACCATCCTCCTGGGTGTGGGCGGCAATGGAGCAGGCCGCGCGCACCGTCTCGCGCACCGCCTCGGGACTGAGATCCGAGGTCGAGGCCGAGCCCCGGCGCTGACCAAAATAGACCGTGATGCCCAGACCGTTGTCGCGGATATGCTCCACGGTTTCGACCTCGCCGAGCCGTACCGCCACCTCCAACCCGGCGCTCATGCCGACCGAAGCCTCGGCGGCGCTCGCGCCCTGACGGCGCGCCTCGCCCAGCAGATCCTCGACAATGTGTTGCAGGCGCGCCAGATCGGCGGCGCTCTTCTCGTGGGTCGAATGCGACATGAGATATCCAGAGTCCAAAACGAATGAGAACCACGCGGATGGAAAACCGCAAAGGCACAAAGAGCACGAAGACGAATGTCAATAAAACATCTTGGCGTGCTTTGCGCCTTTGCGGTTCGTCATGTATCAGGCAGATTGGTCGTTCAACCTTGCGCGCTCGTCCCGCCAACGGTGAGACCGTCGATGCGCAGCGTCGGCTGACCGACCCCCACCGGCACGCTCTGGCCGTCCTTGCCACAGGTACCCACGCCCTCGTCGAGCCGCAGATCCGTGCCGATCATGCTCACCCGGGTGAGCACCTCGGGGCCGTTGCCGATGAGGGTCGCGCCCTTGACAGGACGGGTCAGGCGACCCTTCTCGATGAGATAGGCCTCGCTCGCCGAGAAGACAAACTTGCCCGAGGTGATATCGACCTGACCGCCGCCGAAATTCACCGCGTAGAGCCCCTTCTCGACCGAGGCGATAATCTCCTCCGGATCGCGCTCGCCGGCGAGCATGTAGGTATTGGTCATGCGCGGCATGGGCAGATGGGCATAGGACTCGCGCCGCCCGTTGCCGGTTGGCATCACGCCCATGAGGCGCGCGTTGAGCTTATCCTGCATGTAACCGCGCAGAATGCCGTCCTCGATGAGCAGGGTCTGCTGGGTCGCGGTGCCCTCGTCATCGACATTGAGCGAACCGCGTCGCCCGGCCAGGGTGCCGTCATCCACCACGGTCACACCGGGGGCAGCAACCCGCTCGCCGAGTCGCCCGGCGAAGGCCGAGGTGCCCTTGCGGTTGAAATCGCCCTCCAGACCGTGCCCCACCGCCTCGTGCAGCAGCACCCCCGGCCACCCCGAGCCGAGCACCACGGTCATGCTGCCGGCAGGCGCCTCGCCGGCCTCCAGATTGGTCAGGGCCAGGCGCACCGCCTCGCGCGCGAAGCCCAGCGCACGGTCCTCGGCGAGCAGATAGCCCAGATCGGCGCGCGCGCCGCCGCCGCTCGATCCCTGCTCGCGCCGCCCGTTCGATTCGGCGATGACATTCACGTTGAGGCGGATCAGCGGGCGCACATCGGCGGCCAGGGTGCCGTCGTCGGCCAGCACCATGACCAGATCGCGCACCGCCGCCAGGCTGACCACCACCTCGCGCACCCGCGAATCGAGCCGGCGCGCCTCGGCATCCACGGCGTGCAGCAGGGCAATCTTCTCGGCATCGGGAAGGCTCTCGATGGGGTCGAGCGGGGCATAGAGCGCGGGCGCGATCCGTCGCGGAGTCAGCGCCACGCGGCGCTCCTGACCCGCGCGGGCAATGGCGCGCGCGGCCTTGGCGGCCTCGGCGAGCGCGGGGAAGCGCAGCTCGTCGGAATAGGCAAAGCCGGTCTTCTCGCCACTGACAACGCGCAGCCCGGCGCCCTGTTCGATGTTGAAGTTGCCGTCCTTGATGATGCCGTCCTCCAGCACCCAGGACTGCAAACGGCTCGACTGGAAATAGAGATCGGCCGCATCCGCCGCCGAGGCGGTCAGCACGCCGAGCAGTCGGTCGAGATCGGACTCACCCAGTCCGGCTGGTGCCAGCAGGGTCTCGTGCGCAATGGCTAGGGGGTCATTCATGATTTTTTTAAGCTTAACTCCAGCACGATGGGCTCTAACGCCATGCGGAACTAGCGTGGAGCATCTAAAACGCAAGAGGCAATGGCGTTGAACTGCGGCCTCAGCCGCTGCATTTCAAACGCCGGTGCTCGATGGTTGGGAAGTTGCGCCGCACCGAGTCGAGAAACTCGCGGTCGAGGGCGCAGCAGATGGTGCCCGAGCCGCGCGGCACCTGGGCGAGCACCGCGCCCCAGGGATCGACGATCATGCTATGACCATGGGTCTCGCGGCCATTGATATGAAAGCCCCCCTGAGCGGCGGCCACCACATAGGCCAGATTCTCGATGGCGCGCGCGCGCACCAGGGTTTCCCAGTGCGCCTTGCCGGTGAGGGCGGTAAAGGCCGAGGGAATGGCCAGAAGCTCCATCCCCGCATCGAGCATCTGACGAAACATCTCGGGGAAGCGCAGATCGTAGCACACCGCCACGCCCAGCCGCCCAAAGGGGCTGTCGAGCACCGTCACGCGTTCGCCCGCCTCGATGGTGGCCGACTCCTGATAGCGCTCCTCGACGCCCGGCAGACAGACATCGAA
This sequence comes from Chromatiaceae bacterium, assembly GCA_016938795.1. Taxonomy (GTDB): domain Bacteria; phylum Pseudomonadota; class Gammaproteobacteria; order Chromatiales; family Chromatiaceae; genus Marichromatium. The sequence continues at coordinate 2,829 of JAFGTZ010000203.1, forward strand.
GAGATGCACCTTGTCGTAGCGCCCTACCCGCTCGCCACGGTCGTCATAGACGAGACAGGCGGCGCGCACCTTGTTGGAGTCGCGCGCGGCAAGCGGAATGGTGCCGCCCACCAGCCAGATGCCAAACTGGCGCGCCACGCGGGCCAGAAACGCCTGCAAGCGCCCCTCACCATCCGCCTCGCGCAGCGCCAGCTGATCCTGGTCGCTCTTGCCCATAAAGGCGAAATTCTCCGGCAACACCACCAAACGCGCGCCACTCTCGGCCGCCTCGCGAACCAGGCGCTCGGCCTCGAACAGATTGGCGCTTACATTGGGGCCCGTGGCCATCTGCACCGCCCCGACCTTCAAGTCTTTGCTCATGCCTGTGTTCCCTGTCAGCCGCCCAACGCACAAGGGGCGGACGCTCTTCGAGCCCAGTGTCACTTGGTTGAAACAATATCAGCTTCCAGCTTCCAGCCGCCAGTCTTCAGCTTCCAGCCGGCGGCTGGCTGGCTAGTCCGCATACAGAAAATAATTGTCTGTCTCCGCCTCAGGATCCTCGCCCGGCACCTCAAGCAGCGGCTCCCAGCCCAGCGGCTCGACCCTGGGGTCGTCCCAGGAACCCGTCACCCGATAGCGGGTGCGACTGAAGCGATCAATGGGTTTGCCCACGGCCAGATCGACCAGATAGACGGCCGCGCCCAGCACAGGGCCACCGGCCACCATGCTGGCAAGTGCGACGCTGGAGGACAGGCGCGGCTCCAGGGTAAGACGCTGATCGAAGGTGCGCGCCGCGAGATCCGTCACCCCGCTGAGAATCAGCCGGCTCGACGGCCCCTCGATATCAAAGCTCTCGTAGGCAACCCGTCCACCGCTCAGTTCAAGCCGCCCGCGCATGTGCTCGAAGGCAAAACCCTGGGCGTAGAGATCGGAAAAATCGAACGCCAGCCGCCGCCCCAGCGCGCCCGGGTTGAGAAAGCCCAGCACCCGGCCCACGCCGGGCTCGAGCGCGAGCAGACGCCCGGCGCCGGACTCCAGCTCGATCAATCCCTCGGCCCGCGCCAGCGCAAAGTCACCAAAGGCGCCCGGCCAGCTCAGATCCAGCTCGGCGCGCAGCGGCGCCTCCTCGATGGCCTGCCCCGCACCCACCAGTCCGAGCAGCGCCCCTAGATTGGCGCTGCCCAGACGGAGCTGAAGCTGGCTGCGACCGCCGCCGGCGCGACGCCAGGCGCCCGAGCCATCGAAGGCAAGCAGGGGCGTGCCCTCCAGACGCAGCCTCGTCAGTCGCCAGCCCTCGCCATCGGGGCGCAGCTGTCCCTCAAAGCGTCCGAGCGGGCGATCCTTCCAGCGCAGGCCCGTGACGCTCACATCAAGCGCTGGCAGCATGGCGCTGCCCCGCCCGGGACTGGCCAAAGAGCCGCCGAAGGCCGCAAGATCCAGGTCGTTCAGCACCACCCCGAGCGGTTCGCCAGACTGCGCCGGCAGCCACAGCTCGCCGCTGAAAACCTCGCTCGCGACGCTCAAGGCCCAGCCCTCTGTCTCGGGACGCAGTTGCAGGTGCGCCTCCTCCAGCGTCCAGCCATCCAGCGCCAGACGCCCAACGCTCAGATCCAGGGCACCGAGCGCCAAGGCGCCGCTACCCGAGCGGCGGCCCGCCAGCCAGTCGCGCCAAGCGCCCAGATCGAGCCGGGCCACCTGCCCCTCGATCCTGAGCCCGCTCGCCTCAGGTGGCGCAAGCGCCTCGCCCGGCCCCGCCCCGAGTCGCAACCGCACGCCCGGCACCGATTTGGGTTGATCGAGTGCCTGACCGAAGGCCAGCGCCATCTCGCCCCAGTGTCCAGCGCCCTCCAAGCGCCGCCCCGGCTCCAGACGACCGGCGAGCTGGAGTGGACGCGCCGACCCGGTAGCCTTGACCAGTGGCGCGGGCAGGCTAATCGCCACAGCATCGAGCGCCGAGTCCAGCCGCCAGTCGAGCCGCGACTCGCCCGCGCGCACCCCCAGGCGCAGACGCCAATCGAGTTCGCCGTCGAGCCCCGACCAGAGCGCGCCCGGCAACTGCTCGGCCAGGGTGGCGACCGGGGTAAGCGCGCGCGCCTCGATCCAGAGCCGCTCGGACGGCGGCGGCGCGGACGCCGGGATGCTCAGCGCCAGCGGGCGCCCCCAAAGTCGCGCCTCAAGCCCCTCGGACATCAGACTGTTTCGGTCGAAGCGCAGCGCCCCCTGGAGCGCCTCCAGACGCAGCGGCGTACCCGAGAGCGCGAGCGCCGCCGCGCCCGGCCAGCTCAGCCTGCCATCCACCGCAACCCGCCCTGCCCGGCTCAGGGGAATCCCGAGGCTCAGATCCAGATGCATGGGCCCCTCGGCCTTCAGACGTTCGGGAAGCGCGCCCAGCCCCTCGCGCAGCGGGGGGTGCGCCAGCAGGCGCGGGATATCGCTGAAAGGCCCCTCGGCCTGGGCCTCGATCGGCAAGATCTCGGCATACAGCAGATCGGCGATCCGCAGCTCGGCCTGTGCGATGCGGCTGTCGAGAATACGCCCGCCATCGAGCACCACGGCCAGCCCCGCGTTCTCGAAACGCAACCGTCCCCGCGCCGCCTCGATGACAGGCCAGTCGTTGGCATAGTCGAGACGCAGATCGGCAACGTCGATGGCGAGTTCAAACTGTCCCTGACCCGCGCGGAAGGGATAGTCGGCGGGCATGCCACGCAGCAACAACTCGATGCGCGGCAGACGCGTCGGGCCAAGCGCCCGATCAAGCCAGCGCGCCAGGGGCGGCTCCAGCAGACCGCGCGGCAGATAGGGCTGCACCGCCAGCGGCTCGCCGCGATCACGCAGGCTCGCGCGCAGATCGAGCAGCGGCGCGCCCGCCTCGGGCAGCTCCAGCGCGAGCCGCGCCTGGCCCGAGAGGTCGGCGCTCGCCAGTTGCAGCCAGTGCGATTCAAGCCGCCAGCCGCCAGCCTCGCGCGGGCGCCAGCTCAGAGCGCCATCCAGATGCTCCAGGGCGAGCGGGGCGGCAAACAAGGGGCCGACGTCGAGCAGCGCATCAGCGCCGCGCAGCGCGAGCCAGCCGCCCGTCGGATCGGCGCCCAGACGCAGATCCAGCCCCGCGACGCCGGGCACTGTCTGGGGGAGTTCTGGCGCCCTGCTCCAGCGCAGACCATCCAGGCGGGTCTCGATCCACCAATGCGGGGCCTCCTCGGCATCCAGCGCCAGGGCGCCGCGCAGCGCGCGCACCCGTCCGCCCGGCGCGCCCTCCAGCCAGTGGCGCAGAGGCTCAGGCCAGGGCTGGGGGGCGAACAGCGCCAGACTCTGGCTCAGCGATCCCAGATCGAGCGCGCCGGTCGCGAGCCCCAGGGCCCGAGGCTGTCCGCCGGCATCGAGCGCCAGGCGCGCATCGAGCAGCCCGAGCGGCTGGCCGTTCAGCTGTCCGCGCAGACTCGCCACATCGAGCCGCCAGCCCGTGCCGTGCGGGGTCAGGCGCGCCCGCCCGGCGAGCCCGGCCAGGGCGATTGCCGGCTCGCCCTCGGCCCGAGCGAGCTGCCCAGCCTCCAGCGCAAGCTCAGCCAGCACCCGGCTCGGGCGGCCCGCGTCGAGCCGCGCCCAGGCCTCCAGGCTCAGCCCCTCGGCGCGGCCCTCCCAAGCGGCAAGCCACGCCAGCGGCGCGCCCGGCAGCACGTCGGCCAGCAGGTCCGCGAGCCGGCG
>JAFGTZ010000204.1 GCA_016938795.1 Chromatiaceae bacterium
CAGACGGTCTTGTTGCCCGAGCCGGCGGGCGAGGCGCTCTATCTGGAGGAATTCCGCCTGCGCACCCAGGCCACCGACCTCGACGCCATCATCCCGGTGCTGGCGCGGCTCATGGCGCGCCCTGATGCCGAGACGGCGCTGCGCAAACAGCTCGCCCTGGTCGATGACGACCGTTTCAACCATCTGGCCCAGTTCGCTACCCCGGTCAATGCCCATGTGTGCATCGACAATCAGATCAAGACGGTCAAGCCCGGCGCGCTCTGGTACGAGGAAAGCCTGCCGCCCGACAGCCTGCTCTATGTGGGGCTGCACGCCCGCGCGGCGCGTCAAAAGGGTGTGGAGACCTCCGCCTCGCAGGTGCTCGCCCATGTGACCGGCGAGCTGTTCGGTCAGCGGCCCTATCTTCAGCTTGGCGGCAACGAGACGGTCGGCATGGGCTGGTGCAAGGTCAGCATCCAGCGCGGGGAGGACTGAGCGATGGCGAAAAAGGGCAAGTCAACCGGGCCACAACCCAAAGATCGCAAGAGCACGCCCGAGCCCGCCGCACCCAAGGTGGTGAGCGTCTCGCGTGATCCGCAGCCCGCTGTGCGCGCTCGCGAGGAGGCCCTGACCCTGGGCACAACCGAGCAGCAACGCGCCCGCTTTGCCCTGGAGCGCATCCAGGCGTTGCGCGCCGAATGGGCGGACAGGCTCAAGGAGCAAAAGGAGTTCAACAGCCACGCGAGCGCCATGCCGTTCATGATCCGCGCCAATGGTCTGGGCCAGACGGCGGCCTTTTACCGGCGCAAGGGCACGGATCATATCTATTACCGGCTCTATACCTTGCTCGGCGACTGGCTGGCCGAACCCGAACGCCCCTTTGCCGGGGAGCGCGATCTGCTCACCGCCATCACCCAGTCCGATCAGGACGCCTATCTGGCCGCCCAGGTCGAGGCGCTGCTGTTTCTCGACTGGGTGAAAAAACTCGCCAGCGCCTTCCTGGCGCGCGAGGACACGCCCGATGCGGGGAGGGCGACGCCATGACCCTGCCGCTCTATCGCGACCATCAAGCCCCCGCCGGCCTGCCAGTTGGCGCCCATCGCGGCCTCTGGTACGAGCGCTTTTTCAACGCCTACGACGACGACTGGACGGTGCCCGCCGAGGGCAAGTCGCGCTGGGTGACTCAATCAGCGGGGCCAGCGGGCGAGCGCGAGGCGCTCGACCAGGCCGCGCAACGCCAGCTTGCCCTGGTGACCGCGCTCGGCGGTCGCGGCGCGGTGTTCCATGCCGAGTGGCATTTCGCCACGGGTCTTGGGCTGCCGCACCCGGTCGAGAACGGTCTGGCCTGGCATCACACGCTCGGCGTGCCCTATCTGGCCGGCAGTGCGGTCAAGGGGCTGGTGCGCGCCTGGGTCGAGGTGTGGGATGCGTCGCTCGATGATGAAGCGCGCCAACGCCGGCTTGATCACTGGTTCGGCACCCTCGCGGAGGCCGGCGCCTTCTGCTTTTTCGATGCGCTCCCCATCGAACCGGTCAGCCTGCATGCCGATGTTATGACCCCGCATATGGGCAAGTGGTACGAGCAGGGGGGTGAGATCAGCGATGTGGCGCGCGACTGGGAGCGCCTGCCCGCCGACTGGCATGCCCCGGTGCCGGTGCCCTTTCTGGTGGCGCGCAAGCCGCGCCTGCTGTTCGGCATCGCCCCGCGTCGCGCCGACGACGCCACAGCGCTCGACGAGGTGTTCCAGGCGCTGAAGGCGGCGCTGGAGTGGCTCGGCGCGGGCGCCAAGACGGCAGTGGGCTATGGCCAGATGCACGAAGAAGCCAACAGCACCAAGGAGCTTCTCGGTAAACAGCAGGCACAGGCCGAGCAGGCGGCGCTCGCACAACTCCCGCCCGAGCAGCAACGCCTCAGGCGTCTGCGCCAGCAGCTCGAACAGCACCGTGAGCGCAACATCAAGCCCGAGGCGGGCGGTCCCCTGATGCAGGAGGCGCGCGCGTTGCTCAATGAGGGCCTGAGCTGGCCCGCGCCCGAGCGCGCCGAACTCGCCACGCTTCTCAAGCAGCTCTACGACCAGGCCGGTTGGGGCAGCGGTGAGAAGAAGCGCGAGCGCAAGGGATTGATCGAACGCTTGCGCGGCTGAGCCCCTTGGCTTGAACGATCAGGCTCAGGGCAACGGCAGAAACAACTTCAGGGGGGCATCGTGAAAAGGAACGGCGCCATAGCGCCTGTAAAAACCAGCAGCCTGCTCATCAATGGCATCGATAAAGAGTCCGACGGCCCCGGCGTGGGCACGAATGGCCTCGACGCGCTCGATGGCGTTCATCAGCATCAGTTCGCCGAGGCGCTTGCCCTGATGCCGGCGACTCACGGCCAGCCGCCCGAGCCGGACGCCTGGAATGATGCGAGGCAGGCGCCTGGACTGATGCTCGGGCAGTGCGCTGGTATCAACCTCGGTCAGCGTCAAGGCGTAGTAGCCCAGGATGGACGAGGGTGCGCTTTTCTGAACAGCCACGAAGGTTTTTGACAGCCCCTTGTCCTGATGTTGACGGGCGATCCTGGCCAGCCAGTTGTTGAGTTCAGTGCGTCCGCAATCAAAGCCGCGCCGGTCATGGTTGCCAGTCAAAGCCTGAATCAGCATCGCGTTTCAACGTCTGATAGCGGTGTTGGGCGGCGCTGAGTGCCGGCGCTGAGGGTGGTGGGTTTTCGAGCAGATCGAGCAGACGCTTGGCGTCACGCTCGGACAAGTGCAGACGCTGTTCGCGCTCGATCACGGTTTGCGCCTCTTTGAGTGCGGCCTGCACAAGAAACTGGTTGAGCGTCGCGCCGGTCAGCTCGGCTGCCCGATGCAGGGTTCGCAAGACCTCGGGCGGCACGCGCGCGCCGATGCGTGCCTGATTCTTCGATGTCTGAGGCTGCACGAAAGGCGCCTCCGGATTGATGGGCTTGGATGGGACAATAGCATTGTCGCCATTTTGGCGCCACAGCGGGCCCGGCAGGTCACAAGCTTGTGGCACTGACCCGTCGCGCCGAATGCGCGTTCAATAGCCACATCCCGGAACGCAGGGTTTCGAGTCCGGGACGCGGTGACCGACAGGAACCGCTGTTCGAAGCCAGCGACTGCCAAGGAGCGACCAAAGCATGTTGAACGTGCGTCACTACATCAACGAGCACAACTGCCTGACCTCGGTGTCGGCGGCCTACAACCCGATGCAGGGACAGATCCCGCATCCGTATCTGGTCAAGGGACAGTACTTCGATGTCTCGCTCAATGGCCGCTCCAACGACAAGCATCTTCTCTCCTTCGCGGAGTTCGTCGAGCTGTTGGCCAATCCGTCCCGCCATCCATCCGCGCGCGTGCGCTGCAAACCCAATCGCTCGGGCACCTCGCCGAACGGGCGGCGCAAGCTCTCCGAGCTCGACTGGTCGGCCTTGCGCGAGCGCTTGAGCACTGAGGGTGTGCTCACCAGGACCGGCTTGTTCCGCGACGCCTCGCGGTAAGTTCGGGCCGAGGGTGCTGCGATCGCAAGCTTGTGAGAACGGGGCGATCGCGGCGCTTGTGATTGAATCGCGAACATTGGACACACACGGAGGCGTTGGAGTCGCATGTTTCATCGCTTGTACGAACTGGCGCGCTGCCTGCCCGAGCGCGCGGGCTGGGAGCGGCTGAACGAGGGGATGCCCGCGCTCTATGATCGCGGCCTGGCGCTGTGCTTCGGCCCGGCGGGTGAATGGCGCGGTGTGCGCACCTACCAGGGCAATGCGGGCGTGCTTTACCGTTCGGGGCCGCCGAATGGAACCGATTTCACCCCCTGCTGCAAGCTCGCGGGCAATACCGCCAACCGGCTGGCCAGCGCGGTGGCGGCCTGTGTCGAGGCGCCAGACTTCAGCGACGAACAAGGCGACTGGCTGCGCGCCTCATTGGAGACCTTTCGCGCCAACCAGGACGCCATCTGGGCCGAGGTTGAAAGCGCGCGTCGGCAGGCCGGCATCGACGACAAGACCCATCGCGGCTATGTCTACTGGGCCGATGAGACCATGCGCCCCGTGCATGGCTGGCCCGAGATGCGCGAGCGGCTGGTGCGTCAGGTCACCGAGTCCTTCGCCGAGAAGGGTGGGGCGCGCGATGCTGGCTGCTGCGCGGTGTGCGGGCGCGAGCCGGTGCGGGTCTATGGCAACTATGCGGTGCTCGCCTGCTACAACCTCAACAATCCGGGCAGCATCGCCGGCGGCTTTCGCGCCGGCGCGGCGCATCGTAATTTTCCAGTCTGTGGCGACTGCGCCCTGAGCATCGCCGAAACCTTCCATTTTGCCAGTCAACACTTGGCGAGTTTCATGGCCGGTCAGACCTATCTGGTGCTGCCCTACAGCAACTCGGACGCCGTGCGCGAGGAGTTGCGCGCGCGCCTTGGCGAACAGCCGCAGCGCTACAGCCTGGGCAAGGCGCGCGATCTGGTGGCCGATGAGTGGGAATTGCTTGATGAATTCAGCCAGCAGGGCGATCAGCTCGCGCTCGCGCTCATCTTCTATCGCCAGCAAAACGCCGCCTGGCGGGTGCAGGCTGAGGTGCAGCATCTGTTGCCAAGCCGCCTGCATGAGCTGCACGCCGCCGGGCGCGCCATCGAACGGGCGCCCGATCTGATCGCCATCAGCAAAAAGGAAGAGCAGCCGGTGCGCATCAGCGCCCTGACCTTCAAGACCTTTGCGGGCGGCAGCGACAACGCCAGCGAGGAGACGCTGCGCGACTGGCTTGCGGCGCTCTTTGCCGCCGAACCCATCGACCGGCGCCATGTTCTGCACAGTCTGGTGGCCCGGCTGATCGAGACCGGCAAGCGCAATCCGTCCTTGTTGCACTGGATGACGCGGCAGGCGTGGGGTTTTTATCGCTATGCGCGTCAGGTTCGATTCATTCTCGACGACACCAAGGAGGAGCATTCCGCCATGTCCGATCTGATCCCCGACAGCGCCTTTGGCCGCTATGTGCGCGAGCACGCCGACTTCTTCCGCCGTCCCGAGCTGGTGGTGGCCTTTCTGACCGGTTGCTATGCGGCGCAGGTCACCTCGGTGCAGCGTCAAGAGCGCGGGGCCGATCCCTTCGCCAAGAAATTCATCGGTCGCCTGCTCGGTCGCCAGCATCTCCAGCGCCTCTATCGCGAGGGCCATGCCAAGCTCGCGCAGTACGGCAAGCTCGCTTATGTCATCACCGGTCTCGATCCGGATCTGGCCAATGCCTGGGTGGTCTGCGGCGAGCGCTGGACCATCAGCGACGAGGAGGCCACCTTTGCCTTCACCCTTGGCTACAGCCTGGCCTACCGGATCAAGCAGCTTGCCGGCGCGGGCGAGCCCGAAGACCGCTTGGAAGGAGACGACACGCCATGAGCGCACCCAGTTACCACGAGGATTTTTTTCTCTGGACCCAACAGCAGGCCGCCCTGCTCCGGCAGGGGCAATGGAGCACGCTCGATGCGGCGAATCTGGCCGAGGAAATCGAAAGCATGGGTAAAAGCGACCGCCGCGCTTTGACCAGTCATCTGGTTAATCTGTTGCTGCACCGGCTCAAGTGGGACTACCAGCCCAGGCGACGTGGCATGAGCTGGCGGCTGTCGATGCGCAATGCACGCCGCGAAATCGGGCTGATTCTGGACGATAGCCCGAGTCTGCGCCGTCAGTTGCCGGATCTGATCGAGACCGCCTATGCCGCAGCGCGCCGCGACGCTGCCGAGGAAACCGGATTGCCGCTGGAGACCTTTCCCGAACACTGCCCGTTCGAGGTCGAACAGCTGCTGGACGATGCCGGGCCGGACCATTCCGCGCCGACGCCATAACTTCACACGAGGCTGTTAAGGAGCAACACCCATGACCACCATCACCAACCGCTACGAAATCCTCTTTCTCTACGAGGCGCGCGACTGCAACCCCAACGGCGATCCGCTCGACGAGAACCGTCCGCGCACCGACCCCGAGACCGGCGTGGCCACGGTGAGCGACGTGCGCATCAAGCGCACCGTGCGCGACTATCTGCTGAGCCTGGAGCCGGATGTCGAGAAGCGTCTGGCCGCCGGGCGCGAGATCCTCATCCGCGACACCCTCAAGCCCGATGGCCATCTGGCCCAGGGCGAGGATCGCGCCGAGCAATTCCTCGATGCGGCGGCCAAGGGCAAGAAGGGCGAGGCCAAACGCCAGGCCGTGCAGGAGGCGGTGGTCTCGGGTTGCATCGACGCGCGTCTGTTCGGCGCCACCTTGCCGCTGGGCAAGACCAATCCTTCGCTGCAACTGACCGGCCCGGTGCAGTTCTCGGCCTTCAACCGCTCGCTGCATCGCGTCAGCCCCACCCTGGTGCAGCAGACCGCCGCCTACGCGGGCAATGCCAATGCCAACCAGAAGTCCTTCGCCGAACGCTGGCTGCTGCCCTATGCCCTGATCGCGGCCTACGGCGTGGTGAACGAGGTGGCCGCGCGCAGCACCGGCCTGAGCGAGGACGACCTGGGGCAACTCTTCGCAGGACTCTGGCAGGGCACGGCGGCGCTCAACACCCACTCCAAGCTCGGTCATGATCCGCTGCTGCTGGTGGTGGCCGAGTATCAGAGCGGCTACCGTCTTGGCGCCCTGACGCAACGCCTCGCACTTGCCAACCAGCGCGTCGAGGACACGGCGTTGCGCTCGACCCAGGACTTCGAGCTGGAGGTGAGCGCACTGCTCGCGGCCTGGAGCGCCTATCCGCGCCTGCTCGGGCTGCATGTCATGCAGGATGGGCGTCTGCGTTGCCGGACTGGCGAGGAGACGGGCGATTTTGGCGCACTGGCTCGCGCGGCTGGGCTCAAGGTCGCGGATCTGGGGCTCTAGCCATGCGCACCCTGGTCTTCGACATCGGCGGCGACTATGCGCTCTTCAAGAAGCCGTACTCGCCCATGAGTCCGGTGAGCTATCCGCTGCCGCCGCCCCCGGCGGTGCTGGGGATGCTCGGTGCGCTGCTCGGGATCGACAAGGATGCCTATCACCGCCGGCTGGGCTGGGATCGGGTGCGCGTTGCGGTGGCGCCGCGCGCGCCGCTGCGCACCTTTCGCGCCGCGCTCAATCTGCTCCAGACCAAGGACGGCACCGATGGCTATTTCCGCCCGCGCGCCGGGCAGAACACCCATACCCAGTTGCCCTGTACCTTTCTGCGCGAGCCGCGCTTTCGCGTGCTGGTGGCCGGGCTCGATGCCGGGCTCGCCGATGAGCTGAGCGAGCTGCTGCGCGCGGGCCGATCCCAGTACACGGTGACGCTGGGGCTGGCAAACTGTCTGGCCGAGCTTGACTGGGTGTGCGAGGGCGAGGCCGAGCCACTGGGCGCCGGGACGCATCGGCTCGACAGCGCCGTGCCGCTCGGCGACGGGGTGCGGGTGCACTATGAGGACGGGCGGCGCTATCACCGGGTGCGCATCCCGGCGCTCATGGACGCGCAGCGTGTGGTTCAACGTTATCAGGAGATTGTGCTTGCCGAGGATGCCGAACCCATCCGCGTCGAGACACCGGAGGGACTCTGTCATGCCATCGGCAGCCACTGTCTGGCCTTTCTCTGAGTGCGAGGCCCATCCGGGCGATGTGCTCGCGGCGCATTTGGAGCGGGTGGCCGAGCGCGCGGCGGGGAGCATTGCACCGGGCGCGCGCCCCGAGATTGCGGCCATCGCCTTCGTTGCCGGGCTCTTTCACGATCTTGGCAAGGCCACACCCTGGTTTCAGCGCTATCTGCGCGGCTCGGGGCCGCGTTCGGCGCTTAGCCATCACGGCGAGCTCGGCGCGCTGCTTGCTTGGTGGTACAGCGCCGAACTCGACTGGCCGCTGTAGCAACGGTTGGCCGTGTTTAGCGCGGTGCGCCGCCACCATGGCGCGCTGCGCATTCAGGACTGGCCGATGCTGCTGGAACAGAGCCGGGCCGAGTTTCGCGACCCGGAGAGTCCGCTGCGCACCCAGCTCGGGGCGCTCGATGGGAAGGGAATCGCCACCTGGTTGGCTGAGGTGGCGGCGCGTCAGCCTGAGCGCTCGCTCCTCGCGACGCCCGAGATCCCAACCCTGGAGCGGGTTGAGGTCCGCTTGCGCGAAGTTGGCGGCTCGAAGCTGCGCCGGGCCTATCAGGCGCTGGATGAGGCGCTGGCGACGCTGGCCGGCTTTGGCGCGCTGCTCGCGGTCGATAAGACCGACGCGGCCTTGCAGGGGGCGCGGATTTCCCGTCAGACGCTGCCCGCAGATGCCGTGGCCGGCTACAAGGCCAGGGTTCTGGCCGGTCAAGACGCTCTTGCAGGGCCGGCCGAGACGCTCAATCAGCGGCGTGAGCGCATCGCCGACACCCTTAGCGCGACCTGGCTCGCCCATCTCGACCAGCCGCTACTGACCTTCACCGCCCCGACCGGCGCGGGCAAGACGCTGAGCATCCTGCACGGCGCGCTTCAGGTGCGTGCGCGCCTCGCCGAGCGCTGCGGCGTGGCCCCGCGCATCATTTACTGCCTGCCCTTCACCTCGGTGATCGACCAGAATCATGCCGTGCTGCGGGCCGTGCTGCGGGCCGCCGGACTGCCCGAGCGCGAGGATCTGCTGCTCAAGCACCATCATCTGAGCGAGAGCCGCTTTCGCACCGAGGACCGTGAGCATGAGGCCGATGGCGCCGGTCAGTTACTCACCGAGACCTGGCAGAGCGAGATTGTGGTGACGACCTTTCATCAGCTCTTGCACACGCTGCTCAGTCCGCTGAATGCCAATCTCAAGCGCGCCGGTCAGCTCACCGGGGCGCTCATTCTGCTCGATGAGGTGCAGGCGCTGCCGCTGCGCTACTGGGAGGCGCTGCGCCAGCTCTTTCTGGGGCTGGCGCGCGTGGCCGACGCGCGCATGGTGCTGCTCACCGCGACCCGTCCGCTGATTTTTCAGCCCGGCGATGCCGTCGAGCTGCTGCCTGATCATGGGGCGCATTTCCGCGCGCTCAATCGCACCCGGCTGCATCTGCACCATCGCGAACCGCTCACGCTTGGGGACTTTGCCGAGCGGCTCATCGAGAGGCTCGCCGAGCAGGAAGGCCCCACGCTCATCATCCTCAACCGCCGTCGTGCCGTGCGCGATCTGTTCGGCGCACTTGCCGAGGCGCTGCCCGAGCGCCCGCTCATCGCGCTCTCGACCCATCTGACGCCGCGCGATCGGCGCGCGCGCATCCGACTCATCCAGCGCCTGCAACGTCAGGG
>JAFGTZ010000205.1 GCA_016938795.1 Chromatiaceae bacterium
ACCCAACGAGCCGCGCCTGGTCACGCATGTCGCCGACTGTCTAGCCGAACTGCGCGGCCTCTCGCGCGAAGCGCTCGCCCGCCTCACGCGCGAGAATTACGAGCGCCTGTTTTTCTAGCCGATTAAACCGGTCTATCGCAAGCGCACGCCACCCTTGGAAAACGACATGTCGGGGGCTCAGGCGGCGTCTTCCCAGTTCGCCGCTTGGTCAGCGATCCCTGTAACATACACGGAAGCAACCGCTTTCTCGCGACGCAAACGGCATAAAAATCGACACTCCATGACCAGCGCGCACACCCTCCGCCAGGCCAGTCATGACCTAGGGCCTCTGTCTTTCACACTCGGCGGTCTGTTTCTGCCCGAGACGCTGGCGCTGGCGGCGATGATCTCCCCCGAGCGGGACGGGCAACAGCCTGACTGGCGACAGTTGCGCATGCTGGCCGGCGAGGCTGACTTCCTCGGCGCCCGTCGCGCCAGTTCCACCAGCCGGGTGCTCAGCGAAATCTTCAAACGCCTGCGGACCCTTGATCAGGAAGAATTGGACAGGCTGCGCAACGGCTCGCGCAGCGACCAGCAGGCGCTGCTCTGGATTGCCTGTTGCCGCGCCTATGGCATCCTCGGCGCCTTCGCTGCCGCCGTCCTGAGCGAGCGTCTGCACAGCGCCCGCCGCTGGATCAGCCCGCGCGACTTCGCCGCCTTCCTCGACGATCAGGCCACGCTGGTCCCTGGCGGCAGACTGGCGCACCTCACCGACAGCACCCGGCAGCGCTTATCGAGCGTCGCCATTCGCATGTTGCGCGAGGCCGGCGGCCTCGATTTTCAGGGACAGTTGCAGACCATGCCGATCTCGGCTGCCTTGCACGGGCTGTTGCGCGCGCAGCATCCCGCAGACCTGCGCTATCTGCCCGGAAGCGGCGCCTAGGAGCCACCGATCATGGTCACCACCGGACAAGCCCCCGTCACGCCCGAACTCCAGCAAAGCCTGTTCGAGATACTCAGCAGCAAACGCTTCCTCAGTCGCCAGGGGCCAGGCAATGAGATTCCCTTCTTCATCTGCCCCTATCCACCGAGCGACGCCGTTGCGATGGACACGCTGCGCCAGGATCTGGTGCGCGATCTCGGCAAGGCCGGTGTCGGCATCCTCGACATCAACCTCTACGATCTCAGCCTGGAGTTGCTGCGCGTCGATGATGTCCTGGGGCAGATCCTCGAAGAGGAGGGCGCACTCAGCCCGGATGAACTCCTCGAGACCCTGCAAGGCGTCCTCGATCCCGAACACTGCCTCATCCCCGCCATCGCCGCGCGCATGGCCGAGCAGCCATTCGACATCCTCTTTCTAAGCGGTGTCGGCGAGACCTTTCCCTACCTGCGCTCGCACAAGCTCCTGAACAATCTGCAACGCGCCGCCAAGGACCAGCCGACGCTGCTGTTCTTTCCCGGCAGCTACACCCATGCGCTCGCCTCCGGCGCCTCGCTCGACCTCTTTGGCCGGCTGCAAGATGACAAGTACTACCGCGCCTTCAACATTCTGCACATCAAGGTCTGACCCATGGCCCTGGAACTCCACTCCCTGTTCGCCAAACCCATCGACCGCGCCATCGACGGTGTCATCAAGGCCGACGACGAGGCCAGCCTGCGGCTCGAACTTGAGGAATACGTCATCACTAACGAGGTCGCGACCAAGCTCGGTCGCTTTCTCGACGCCTATAACCAGTACACCAACGCCAATGGCGTCTGGATTTCGGGGTTTTTTGGCTGCGGCAAGTCACACCTGCTGAAGATGCTCGCCCTGCTGCTCGGCCATCGCGACATCGAGGGCCGTCCGGCCATCGACTACTTCGCCGACAAACTGACCGACGACGCCCTGCTGCTCGGCAACCTCAGGCGCGCCGTGGCCATCCCCGCGCAGTCGATCCTCTTCAACATCGACCAAAAGGCCGATCTGGTCTCCAAGCAGGACTTCGACGCGCTGCTCTCGGTGTTCCAGAAGGTCTTCGACGAGATGCAGGGCTACTACGGCAAACAGGCCTACATCGCGCAGTTCGAGCGCGATCTGGACGCCGAGGGCCACTTTCAGCCCTTCAGGGACGCCTATGCCCGGCTGGCCGGACAGCCCTGGGAGCAGGGGCGCGCCCTGGTGCATCTGATGAAACAGCGCCAGGCCATCGCCGCCGCCTATGCCGAGGTCAGCGGCGGCAGCGCCGAGGAGGCCCGCGACATCCTCAAGCGCTACCGCGAGGACTACCGCTCCTCCATCGAAGACTTCGCCCTGCGGGTCAAGGACTACATCGCCGCCCGCGACCGCGAACAGCCCGGTTTCCGCCTGAACTTCTTCGTCGATGAGGTCGGTCAGTACATCGCCGAGAACGTCAAGCTGATGACCAATCTGCAAACCATCGCCGAGACGCTCAACACCCAGTGTCAGGGCCGCGCCTGGCTGGTGGTGACCGCGCAACAGGACATGGACGCTGTCATCGGCGACATGGAGCGCCAGCAGAGCAATGACTTCTCGAAGATCATGGCGCGCTTTGCCAACCGCTTGCCGCTCAACAGCGCCGATGTCGCCGAGGTCATCCAGCGCCGCCTGCTCGCCAAGACCGACACCGCCGCCGCCTCCATCGGCGAGCTCTACGACGACCACGCCGAGAATCTGCGCACCCTGTTCGAGTTCGGCGACGGCACCCAGCGCATGAAGAACTTTCGCGACCGCGCGCACTTCATCCGCAGCTATCCCTTCATTCCCTACCAGTACGAGCTGTTTCAGAAGGCCATCCGCAACCTGTCCGATCACAACGCCTTCGAGGGCAAGCACAGCTCCACCGGCGAGCGCTCCATGCTCAGCGTCTTCCACGAGGTTGGCAAGCAGATGCGGCACGCCCGACTCGGCGAGGTGGCCACCTTCGATCAGATGTTCGAGGGCATCCGCACCGCGCTCAAGACCAATGTGCAGGAATCCATTCTCACCGCCGAGCGCCAGCTCGATAACCCCTTCGCCCTGCGCGTGCTCAAGGCGCTCTTTCTGGTCAAGTACGTCGATGAGTTCAAATCCACCGCGCGCAATATCGACATCCTGATGCGCGCACGCCTGGATCTGGAACTCAAGCCCCACAAGGCCCGGGTCGAGGAGGCGCTGGCGCTGCTGGTGCAGGAGTCCTATGCGCAGCGCCATGGCGAGTGCTACGAGTTCCTGACCGATGAGGAAAAGGACGTCGAGCAGCGCATCAAGAACATCGAGATCGACACCGAGCAGCTCAACGCCGAGATTCAGGTGCTCTGCTTCGATGACCTCATCAGCGCGCGCAAGCTCAAGCACCATGACTCGGGGCAGGTCTTCCCGATCAGCCGCCGCATTGACGACCACCTCTATGGCCGCGATCACAGCCTCGGCATCCACCTCATCACGCCGCTGCGCGATGCCGCCGAGCGCCAGGACACGGCCCTGTTCATGCGCTCACAGGGCGCCGATGACCTGTTCGTGGTCTTGCCCGAGGACGACCGCTTCTTCGAAGACCTGCTGATGTATCTGCGCACCGAGCGCTATGTCCGCCAGGAGCGCGGCGCCGAGCAGCGCGAGAGCATCGAGCGCATCATCCGCGAGAAGGGCGAGCAGAACGCCAGCCGCCGCCGCCACCTGCTCGACCAGGCCCGCCAACTGCTGGCCGATGCGCGCCTCATCGTGCGCGGCGAGGAACTGGATCTGCGCGCCAGCGACGCCAAGGCCCGCATCGAGCAGGGCTTCCAGACGCTGGTTGACCGGGTTCACACCAGTCTGGCCATGCTGCGCGGCCTGAGCTACAGCGAGGCCGATCTGCCCCGGCATCTGGCCTTCACCGACGATGGCACCCTTACCGAGGCCGAGACCGAGGTGCTGAACAAGCTCAAGGCCAATGCCCGCACCGGCCTGCGCAGCACCCTCAAGCCGCTGGTCGCGCACTTTGCCGCGCCTCCCTATGGCTGGGACGAGGCCGCCACCCTCTGTCAGATCGCCGGCCTGATTGGTCGCGGCAAGCTCGACGCGCGCGACGGCAACGGCCCGCTGGAAGGCGAGGCCCTGTGCAAGGCGCTGCCCAACACCAGCGCCCAGGCCGCGATCACCTTGCAGTTGCAGGAGGAATTCTCCGCCGCCCAGGTGCGCCGGCTGCGCACCCTGTTCGAGGATCTGTTCGACGCCAAGCCCCAAAGCAGCGATGGCCGAGGGCT
>JAFGTZ010000206.1 GCA_016938795.1 Chromatiaceae bacterium
ACCAGGGTGGTCTTGCCCTGCCCCGAGGCGGTGGCGCCGATGAAGAGTGCGGGACAGTGACGAAGAGTGGACTCCGGAGCGGACATGCGGCAGGAACCTGACTGGGAAGTGGCGATCGGGCTTGGCTTTCAGCGCGGGGTGACGCGCGCGACACTGGAGTCTGCCATTGTCGCCACCTTGCGGCTAGTGCCAGGTGCGCGGGTACGCCGCCTTGCCACACTGGCGGCAAAGTGCGAGGAACCGGGGCTGGCGGAAGTGGCGCGCGCGCACGGCTGGGTGCTGATCGGCTATGCCGCCGAACGGCTCGCCGCAGTCGAGGGACTGGCCGCTTCGCCCAGAACACAGGCCGCCGTAGGCGTTCCGAATGTGGCCGAGGCCACCGCGCGGCTCGCGAGCGGCGGCCAGCCACTCATCATCCCGCGTCAGGTCCATCGCGATGCCAGGGGCAAGGCGCTGACCCTGGCGGTGGCCTCCATGAGATGAAACACGAACGTGGAGGTCGCTTCCAGACGCGAGCCCCCGCGCCAATGCCGAGAGCCTGGCATCAGCGCCTGCCCGCTGGTGCGGTGGCACAGGTGTCGGCGAGCGCATCGTTGTCTGCTCGCGGCTAGAAGCCGCTTCCACGGGTAAGGCCTTCGCCTGTACAAGCGGCACTCCCGGTTTGCCCTCCCCCCCATCAATTGGCCAGTGGGGCGGTGGAAAGGGCAAACCAACCTTACGGGACGCTTAGGGGCAGGCTGGGCCGAGCCTAGTACAGGGCCGCCTCGCAGGCGCGCGGCACCTCCGGATCGGGCAGTTGCAGCACGCCCTCGGCATTGGTGAAGTGCTGGGTGCTGTAATCCGAGCAGGGGATGGGCCACACCTGGGGCGGGGTCTCCAGAATGGGATCGCCCGCCGCCGCGCCACCCAGATCCTGCTGGAGATAGTCGATGAAGGCCTGGGCATAGTCGATATAGGTATCCACCACCCGACCATCGGCACTCACATCCCCAAAGGTGAAATAGCCATCGCGACCGGCGGCAATGAAGCTGTTGGTCACCACGGTCACGGCATCCTCATCGCGCAGCGCCACCCAGTCAGTGCTGCCCTTGCGCTTGATCTCGATGTTGGAGAA
The DNA here is from genome assembly GCA_016938795.1 of Chromatiaceae bacterium. GTDB lineage: Bacteria > Pseudomonadota > Gammaproteobacteria > Chromatiales > Chromatiaceae > Marichromatium. The sequence goes on from JAFGTZ010000206.1 coordinate 1,115, forward strand.
GCGGCTGCCGGCGGGCTGGCTCAGATCAATATCCCAGCGCAGATTCGCCGCGTAGGGATAGGAGCCGGTGGAGCCGTTGTTGTCGATGAAGTTGGCCACGGCCTCTTCAAGCACCGCGCGAATCTCGGCGCCGGTCATCTCCAGATTGACCAGGGTGTTGGCGAAGGGCAGCAGGGTATAGGCATCGTTGATGCTG
>JAFGTZ010000207.1 GCA_016938795.1 Chromatiaceae bacterium
ATTGAGCGGGCCTTCACACAGGCGACGGACATCATGACGAGATTTTTCTACAAGGCGGTCAAGCTCGATGGCGAAGAGGTCGAGGGCGAGCTGGAGGCCGCCGACGAGGCGGCGCTGATCCGCCAGTTGCAGGGCGAGGGGCTCTTGCCGGTCGAAACCCGCACCGCCGGGGGCTGGCGCGCACGCCTCGCGCGCTCGCGCCGGCGCGCGCTCAGCCAGAAGGACATCGCGCTCATCACCCGCGAGCTGGCCACCCTGCTGCAGGCCGGCCTGACGCTCGATCGTTCGCTACAGATCCTCATCGACCTTAACAGCCGCGAGCATCTGGCGCGGCTGCTCGCCGATCTGCAGGAGCGTGTGCGCGGCGGCGCCACCTTCTCCAGCGCCCTGGAGGCGCAGGACGGCCAGTTTCCGCGTCTCTACATCAACATGGTGCGCGCGGGCGAGGCGAGCGGCGCGCTCGATCAGGTGCTGGAGCGGCTTGCCGATTATCTGGAGCGCCTCGCCGAGCTGCGCCAGACCATCACCTCGGCGCTGGTCTATCCCTCGGTGCTGCTGCTGGTCGCGGGGCTTTCGGTCATCCTGCTGCTGGTGTTCGTGGTGCCGCAGTTCACCGCGCTCTTCGAGGACATGGGCGAGGCGCTGCCGCTGCCGACCCGCATTGTGGTGGCCGCCGGCGATCTCTTTCGCAACTACTGGTGGGCCATGCTGTGCATGCTCGCGCTCATCGCCGTGGCGCTTGAGCAGTGGCTGAAGGATCCGCAGGTGCGCGCGCGGTTCGATGCCCGCCTGCTCGGCCTGCCGCTCTTTGGCGAGCTGATCTGGAAGATGGAAACGGCGCGCCTGAGCCACACCCTCGCCGCCCTGCTCGCCAACGGGCTGCCGCTCCTGACCGCGCTGGGGCTGGCTAAGGAGGTGGTGGACAATCGGGTGCTGGCCGCGCGGCTTGCCGAGGCGGGCGAGGAGCTCAAGCACGGACGCGGGCTGGCCGGCCCGCTCGCGCGGCTCCAGGCGCTGCCCGATCTGGCCCTGCAGATGATCCGGGTCGGCGAGGAGTCGGGCAACCTGGATGCCATGCTCGGGCGCGTCGCCACCATGTATGATCAGGAAACCCGCTCCAGCGTGCAGCGTCTGCTGACCCTGCTCGAACCCGCCCTCATCATCGGGCTTGGGGTCGTGGTGGCCGGCATCATCGTCTCCATCCTCATGGCCATTCTGGGCGCCAACGAGCTGGTGTTCTGAGCGCCTCGGCCTAGGTGGTGCCAGTCTGCGCATAAACCCGCATAATGCGCGCCATTTATTGCTGATCACACAGTGGTTTTCGGTAAGGGCTGGGGGATGGACGCGGGGGTGTCGATGGCAGGGATGCCATCGTCAAGCCTCCAGGGATGGATTCACGGCGTTCCCCCGTGGCCATCACCCAGCCCGGAGCGGTCTGGGAAGAACCAAAAAACTGATTCGCAACAAGTCTATAAACCCAGACGCCGCCTTGATGAAGATCGACAACTCCATCGACATCCACCTTCCCCGACAGCTCGACGCACTCTCGCCCGAGCAGCTCGACAGCCTGCCCTTCGGGGCCATCCGTGTCGATGCCGAGGGGCGCATTCTCTTTTACAGTCGCGCCCAGTCGAACATCACCCAGCGCGAGCGCACCTCGGTCATCGGGCGCAATTTCTTCACCGAGGTGGCCCCCTGCACCGTGGTGCCGGAGTTCTACGGACGTTTTCGCCGCGGCGTGCTCACCGGACAGCTCAACAGCACCTTCGAATTCGTCTTCGACTTCGAGATGCAGCCGGTGCAGGTGCGCATCAGCATGCAGAACTCCACCCGCGAGGGCGAGTTCTGGATTCTCGCCCAACCCCAGCGCCAGCTTCCGCCGCGCAACGAGGCCACCGCCCATGGCCTTATCGCCGAGAAATTCTGCACCTCCATCGCCTCGCTCTCGGCCAGCTCCTTCGACTTTTCGCAATGCGATCGCGAGCCCATCGCCACCTGTGGCGCCATTCAGCCCTTCGGCTGTCTGCTCGCGCTCGATCCGGCCACCCTCACCATCGACGCCTGTAGCGAAAACAGTCATCTCTATCTGGGGCAGGCGCCCGAGGCGCTGCTCGATCAACCGCTGGGGTGCGTCCTGCTCGATGATGGCCAGGGCGCGCTGGCCGCGCTCGGCGCTCAGGGCGAGGCAGCGCGCTTCGCGCCCACCTTTTTTCGCGCCCTCACCGCCGAGGGCGGCCAGCCGATCGAGGTGCGGGTACACCGCTGGCGCGAGCGTTTGCTGCTCGAAATCGAGCCGCATGGCGAGATGGCCATGGACCAGCGGGTACGCGCCTTCGACGTGGGCGGCTTTCAGCAGCGCCTGCGCGCCACCGACGACATCGAGAGCGCCTGTCATGAGGCGGTCGAGGTGTTTCGCCATCTGAGCGGTTTCGAGCGGGTGCTCATCTACCGCTTCGAGCCGAGCGAGGATGGCGTGGTCATCGCCGAGAGCCTGCTGCCCGAGAGCTGGCCCTCGATTCTGGGGTTGCGCTATCCGGCCACCGACATCCCGCGCCAGGCGCGCGCACTCTATCGAGAAACGCCGCTGCGCTACACCCCGAGTCGCGATCATCCCGACATTCCGCTACTCAGCCGGCGTCTGCGCCCCGAGCAGATCGACATCGGCATCGCCCAGATGCGCGCCCTCTCGCCCATTCATCGCAACTATCTCAAGCGCTTTGCGGTGAATGGCTCCATGTCGATCTCCATCATGCTGGAGCAGCGTCTCTGGGGACTGGTGATCTTTCACCAGCGCGCGCCGCATCCGGTCACCGCCTACACGCGCCGGCGTCTGACCGAACTCGCCGGCTGTCTGGCCTCGCGCATCGCCTTCATCGAGGAGCGCGAGCGCAACCGGGCGCGCGAGCAGGGCATGGCCGAGGTGAATCGGCTGCTGGCCAAGATCGACATCGAGCAGCCCTTTCCCGACAACTTCGTCGGCAAGGAGCGCCTGCTGTGCGAATTGCTCAATGCCGACATGGTGCAGATCCACCATCGCGGCCAGGGGCTCTTTCTCGGGCAGGATTGCAGTCTGGGCGCGGGGCAGCTCGCCGAGCTGCTGACCTTTCTGCGCCGCCGTCCCGGGCCGCTGTGGAGCACCGACTGTCTCTCCTGCGAGTTCGAGCCCGCCGCCGCCTACCCCGAGCAGCTCGCCGGGGTGCTGGCGATCTTTCTCGACGAACGCCACGAGGACATCCTGCTTTTCGGGCGGCAGCGCTCGCGCTACTGCGTGCGCTGGGGCGCCGATCCGGCCTCGCTGCCCTTTGCCGAGGACGAGGATCGTCGTCCCTTTGGCTGGCCCAATCGTACCTTCGAGGTCTGGAACGAGGAACGCACCCATCACGCGCGTCCCTGGTCAGCAGTCGAGCTGGCCATGGGCGAGGCGCTCAGGACGCTCATCCAGCAGGTCATCGTGACCAATGCCGCGCACTTTGAGCGCCTGGCGCGCTCGCTGGAGCGCCAGCGCGACCAGCTCCAGCGCTCGCGCGAGGAGCTGCGCCATCGCGCTCTGCATGATGCGCTCACCGGGCTGCCCAATCGGGTGCGCTTTCGCGAGGCGCTGCTCGATGCCATCGAGCGCTGTCGCCGCGAGGGCGGCGGCTTTGCCGTGGCGCTGCTCGACATCGACCACTTCAAGACCATCAACGACACCCTGGGACACGACAAGGGCGATGTGCTGCTCGGCGCACTGAGCCAGCGCATCCTCGCGAACCTGCCCGAACGCGCCATGGTGGCGCGCCTCGGGGGCGACGAGTTCGCGCTCCTGCTGGCGCGCTCGCAGGGCGAGGATCCGCTCCTCCAGGGCGAGCAGCTCATCGAGGCGCTGCGCGCGCCCATCCGGCTCGCCGATGACAGCTTCGCCATTACCTGCTCGCTGGGTCTCACCCTGGGCGATGGCCAGTCCGAACCGGGCGAGCTGCTCAAGCAGGCCGATCTGGCGCTCTACCGGGCCAAGGAGGAGGGGCGCAACCGCGCCCGGCCCTTCGACAGCCGACTCCAGACCCAGGCCATGAAACAGCGCGAGATCGACCGCCTGGTGCTCGGGCGCTCACCGCGCGAGGCGGTCGAGATTGTGCTGCAACCGCAGCTTGCCATCGCCGCGCGCCTGCCGCTGCGACGCTTCGAGGTGCTCGCGCGCTGGCGCACCGCCGAGGGCGCGCTGATCATGCCGGGCGATTTCATCCCGGCGCTGGAGCGCAACGGGCTCATCCGTTCGCTCACCCAGCAGGTGCTGCATCAGGCCATTGAGCTGATTGCTGCCGAACTCGAGCACGACGCCGAGGCCATGGTGCTGGCGGTGAATGTCTCGGCAAGCGATCTGGAGGCCAACGGCTTCGCGCGCCAGCTTATCGAGGCGCTGCACGCCGCCGATGTGCCGCCGGAGCACATCGAGATCGAGATTACCGAATCCATGCTGTTGCGCATGACGCCCAGCGTCAAGGCCACCATCAATCAGCTCTGGCGCGGCGGGGTGCGTCTCTCGCTCGATGACTTCGGCACTGGGTTCAGCTCCATGGCCTATCTGCGCGAACTGCCCATCAGCAGCCTCAAGATCGACCGCGAGTTCATCCGTGGCATCGCCAGCACGCATGATCGCAACCTGGTCTCCGGCATGATTACCATGGCGCACTCCATTGGCAAGGAGGTGGTTGCCGAGGGCATCGAAACGCCGCATCAGCTGGAGGTGCTCAAGGCGCTCGGCTGCGACTGGGGGCAGGGCTATCTGTGGTCGCGCCCGCTGCCGTCCGCCGAGGCCCTGGCGGCCTTTCCGGCCCTTGCCGAGCAAGACCCGGCCGATTAGCCCATGGCACCCTGCAAGCCCTGCTGGACGCGGCAGGCAATGCAGCGCCTGCTCGCCGATCTGGTGCTGAGCGAACTGGAGCGGCTGCGCCCGGGGCGCAGCGACACGGAGCTGGCGCGCGATCTGGCCGATCCCGCCTGCGAACTGGCCGCGCTCGGGCTCGACTCACTCGAACGGCTCGATATCGTCACCAGCCTGCTGGTGCGCCTGGCTCCGCATGAACCCGAACTCGATAGGGAACTGCTCGGGGCGAGCCGTCTGGCCGACTGGATCGATAGCCTGCTCACGGCCCGAGCGCGCGATGACGCTCAGCTGGGGTTCGATGGAGCGAACGCGGGCGGCGCGCCCCGCATTCAGCTCTGCGCCACCGACTGGCTGGCGCGGGAGGCCGCACGCCTGGCCGCACGCCTCGCCGAGCGTCGCCGCCTGCTTGCCGCCTTGCCGGCCCATGGGTTGGACGGCTTTTTCTGCACCCTGATGCTCCCGAGCCTGCTCAACATCGAGGTGCTCGCGTTGCCCGAGGCGACGCCTGTTCAGGTGCTCAATCTGGCCCGGCCCGGCGATCTGCTGGTCGCGCGCCCCGGCCTGTGCGCGGCGATCCTGCGCTCCGAATCGCCACGTCCGTCGGCTCTCGCCGGAGTCGTCATGCTGAGCACCGCGCCGCTCGACCCGGGCGAAGCACTCGACGGGCACGGGCCGGAGCGATTGATCGAGATTTGCAACCTGGGCGAGGCCGCCGCCACCAGCGCCCGGCTGAGGATCGGGAAATGCCGCATTGCCGAGCCTTTCTCCGCGCCCCTAGAATGAGTCCTTTACATCGTCATGCTTAAGCGATTACATCCGATGCACGCCTCTTTACCCAAGCGCACACGCGGCTTCACCCTGGTCGAACTCCTGGTCGTGCTGGCCATTCTCGGGCTGCTTGCCGGTCTTGTCGGCCCCCAGGTGATGAAATTCCTCGGCAGCTCCAAGAGCAAGACCGCGCGTCTGCAGGTCGAGAATCTCTCCGCCACGCTCGACATGTACCGTCTTGAGGTCGGGCGCTATCCCACCAACGCCGAGGGTCTCAAGGCGCTGGTCGAGAACCCCGGCGATCTGCCCAACTGGAACGGCCCCTATCTCAAGAAGGGCGATGTGCCCAAGGATCCCTGGGGCTTCGACTACCAGTACCAGTTCCCCGGCGAGCACGGCAGCTTCGACCTCTGGACGCTCGGCGCCGACAATCGCGAGGGCGGCGAGGGCGAGAACGCCGATATTCGCGGCTGGGAGTAGGGCGTCTGGATGCGGCCCAGGCGGCCTGAGCGAACCCGACGCGCGCGCGGCTTCACCCTGGTCGAGCTGGTGGTGGTGCTGGCCATCGCCGGGTTGCTGCTCACAGCGGTGCCCGCGCTCTTCTCGGCGGCGCTCCCCGGACTCGAACTCAAGGGCGCGGCGCGCCGCGCTGTGGCGACCCTGCGTCTGGCGCGCGAGACGGCCATCCGGCGCGGAGCCGAGGCGGCCCTGGTGGTCGATGTCGAGGCGCGTCGTCTGCGCATCGAGCCCGGCGGGCGTCCGCTGGCCCTCCCCAAGGGCCTCGATCTGCGCCTTGCGGCGGCGAGCCGCGAGATGCAGGGTGAGACGCGCGGCGCCATCCGCTTCTTCCCCGATGGCAGTTCCACCGGCGGGCGTCTCTGGCTCAGCCACGAGGGGCGCGGCTACGAGGTCGGCGTCAACTGGCTCACCGGGCGCGTGCGGCTCGCGCCCTGGCAGGCCGACTGATGGCGCGCCGCGAGAGTCGGGGGGCGCGTGGCGAGCGCGGTTTCTCGCTGCTGGAGGTGCTGGTCGCCTTTGCCATTCTGGCCGTCTCGCTCGGGGTGCTGCTGCAAATCTTCTCGCGCGCCTCGCTCACCACAGCCACCGCGGCCCAGTACAGCCGCGCCGTCGCCCTGGCCGAGTCGCGTCTGGCCGCAGTCGGAGTCGAGATTCCGCTGGAGGAGGGGCGCTTTGGCGGCGAGGCCGACGAGACCTTTGTGTGGGAGCTTAGCCTCTTTCCGCTGGACTCCAGCACCATCGCCATTGAGACCTCCTGGGTGCCCTGGCAGGTGAACGCCAGCGTGCTCTGGCGCGAGGGCGCGCAAGCGCGCCGGCTCACGCTCTCCAGCCTGCGCCTGGGGCCTCGGAGCGGGCCATGAGACACCACCGCTTGGGCCGCGCGACGGCGGGTTTCACCCTGGTCGAGCTGCTGATCGCGCTCTCCATGATCAGTCTCATCACGCTGCTGCTGTTCTCCGGCCTGCGCCTGGGCGCGAACACCTGGGAGCGGGTGGATGCCAGCGTCGAGCGTCTTGCCGAGCGGCGCGCGGCCCATGCCTTTCTGGTGCGCACCCTGAACCAGATGCGCCCCGAGACCCTGATGCTGGATGCCGAGCCGCACGCCATCTTTGCCGGCGATGCCGAGCGCCTGGAATTCGTTGCGCCGCTGTCGCGCCATCTGGGCCTGCCCGGGCTCTATCTGCTGCGCCTCTCGCTGGAGCCAAGCGATCAGGGCACAGCCCTGGTGCTGACCCACTGGCTGCTGCATCCCGAGGTTCTTGCCGGCGCCCCGGACAGTCCACCCTGGACACCACTGGCCGAGGAGGAGGGCGTTGAAACGGCGGACGCCCTGGGTACCCTGGATGAAAACCAGAGCGCCGGCGCCTTCGGTCGCACCCCGCTGCTCGACAACGCCGAGGGCTTCGCGATTCGTTACTTTGGCGCGCGCGAGGGCGACACCGAGCCCGGCTGGCATGAGGACTGGCTCGCTCAGCCCGTGCCGCCCCAGCTCATCCGGGTGCGTCTCGACAATTCCGGCTGGCCCGATCTGGAGGTGGCGCCCGTGGCGCCGCGCCAGCCATGAAGCGCGCTCAAGGCGGTATCGCGCTCATGCTGGTGCTCTGGGTGCTGACCCTGCTCACGGTCATGGCGCTCGCGCTTAC
>JAFGTZ010000208.1 GCA_016938795.1 Chromatiaceae bacterium
GCGGCGGTCATGCAGGGCGTGCACAGCAATTACGACATCGACCTCTTCCGCCATCTCATTGAGGCCGCCGCCGAGGCTACGGGGTGCGTCGAGCGCTCCGACAAGTCGCTGCGCGTCATCGCCGATCACATCCGCTCCTGCGCCTTCCTCATCGCCGATGGGGTAACGCCAAGCAACGAGGGGCGCGGCTATGTGTTGCGCCGCATCATGCGTCGCGCCATCCGCCATGGCTACCGGCTCGGGCAGCAGCAGCCCTTCTTCCACCGTCTGGTCGCGCCCCTGGTGGCTGAGATGGGCAAGGCCTATCCCGAGCTGAGCGCCGCGCAGGAACAGGTGGAGCACATCATCCGGCTTGAGGAAGAGCGCTTCGCCGAAACCCTGGAGCAGGGGCTGCGCATTCTCGACGAGGCCATCTCCGGGCTTGATGGCGGCTGCATTCCGGGCGAAACCCTCTTTCGGCTCTATGACACCTACGGCTTCCCGGTCGATCTGACCGCCGACATTGCGCGTGAGCGCGGCCTTTTGATCGACCTTGAAGGCTTTGAGCAGGCCATGGCGCACCAGAAGGAGCGCGCGCGTGCGGCCAGCCAATTCGGCGCGGGCCGGGAGACCAAGATCGAGCTGGAGGGCGAGAGCGAATTTCTTGGCTATGAGCGGCTCGAGGCCGAGGCCACGGTGGTGGCGCTCTATCACGATGGCGCCTCGCGCGACAGCCTTGCCGTGGGCGAGAGCGGTCTGGTCATTCTTGATCTCACACCCTTCTATGGCGAGTCGGGCGGTCAGGTTGGTGATCGCGGCTGGTTGCTCGGTGAGACCTGCCGCTTCGAGGTGAGCGACACCCAGAAGCATGGCGAGGCGCTCATCTGTCATCTTGGCACCCTGCACGAAGGCTCGCTGAGCGTGGGTGATCGCGTCGAGGCGCGCGTGGATGCCGAGCGTCGGCGCGCCACCGCGCTCAATCATTCCGCCACCCATCTGCTGCACGCGGCGCTGCGCGAGGTGCTCGGCGAGCATGTGAGACAGAAGGGCTCGCTGGTTGGCCCCGAGCGGTTGCGCTTCGACTTCTCGCACTTCGAGGCGGTCACGCGCGAGCAGCTTCGGGCCATCGAGCAGCTGGTGAATCGCGAGATTCGCGAGAATCATCTGGTCGAGACCCGCATCATGAGCCTGGAGGACGCCAAGGCATCAGGCGCCATGGCGCTCTTCGGCGAGAAATATGCCGATCAGGTGCGCGTGCTGCGCATGGGCGATTTCTCCACCGAGCTGTGCGGCGGCACCCATGTGAAGGCGGTGGGCGACATCGGCTTCATGAAGATCGTCAGCGAGGGCGGTGTCGCCTCGGGCGTGCGCCGCATCGAGGCGGTCACCGGCGCGGGCGCGCTCGACTGGGTCGAGGCCGATGAGGCGCGCGTGCTGCGTCTGGCCGGATTGCTCAAGGGCGGGCGCGAGGATCTCGATGATCGGGTGGCGCAGCTTCTGGAGCGCAATCGCCGCCTGGAAAAGGAACTCGAACAGCTCAAATCCAAGCTCGCCAATGCCGCCGGGCAGGATCTTGCCTCCCAGGTTCAGACGATTGAGGGCGTGCCTGTGCTGGCCGCGCGGCTTGACGGGGCTGATCCCAAGAGCCTGCGCGCTACGCTTGACCAGCTCAAGGACAAGCTCGGCTCGGCCATCATCGTGCTGGCCGCTGAGCAGGATGGCAAGGTAAGCCTGATTGCCGGCGTCACCAAGGATCTCACCGCGCGCTTCAAGGCGGGCGATCTCATCCGCGAGGTGGCCGCTGTGGTGGGCGGCAAGGGCGGCGGGCGTCCCGACATGGCGCAGGCGGGCGGCAGCGACGCGGCGGCCCTGCCCGAGGCGCTCGATCGAGTGAGCGACTGGGTGCGGCGCCAGGCCGCGTGATGAAGGCTTCAGGGTCTGGCGGCGTCGGGGCGAAGGTCTCGACGCCGCCTTTCATTATCGGAATCGGGCTGGGGAGAATCCAGGGCGTGTCTGTCAGGAGTTGTCGATGGCGCTGATCGTGCAGAAATATGGCGGAACCTCCGTCGGCAGCGTCGAGCGCATTCAGGCCGTGGCCGAGCGCGTGAAGCGCTGGCGCGATCAGGGGCATCGGGTGGTGGTCGTGGTCTCGGCTATGTCCGGTGAAACGGATCGACTGCTTGGCCTGGCGCGGAAGATTCAACCCTGTCCCGAGCCGCGTGAACTCGATGTGCTGCTCTCAACCGGTGAGCAGGTCACCATCGCGCTGCTGAGCATGGCGCTTGCCGCTCAGGGCTGCGCCGCGCGCTCCTATACTGGCGCTCAGGTCCATATCCTCACCGACAGCGTGCATAACAAGGCGCGCATCCGCGACATCGACGCCGCGCGCGTCCATGCCGATCTGGAGGCGGGGCGTGTGGTGGTGGTGGCGGGCTTCCAGGGTGTGGATGAGCACGGCGACATCACCACCCTGGGGCGCGGCGGCTCGGACACCTCGGCCGTGGCCATCGCCGCCGCGCTCAAGGCCGATGAATGTCAGATTTACACCGATGTCGATGGGGTCTATACCACCGATCCTCGCGTTGAGCCCCGCGCGCGCAAACTCGATCGCATCACCTTTGAAGAAATGCTGGAGATGGCCAGTCTGGGCTCCAAGGTGCTGCAGATCCGCTCGGTCGAGTTTGCCGGTAAGTACCGCGTGCCCCTGCGCGTGCTCTCCAGCTTTGGCGAGGGGGAGGGCACCCTGATTACCTTCGAGGAAGATGTTGTGGAAGATGCAAAGATCGCCGGCATCGCCTTCAGTCGCGATGAGGCCAAGTTGACCATTCTCGGCGTGCCCGACCAGCCTGGCATTGCCCACCGCATCCTCGGGCCGATCGCCGCGGCCAACATCGAGGTGGACATGATCATTCAGAACATCGCCACCGAGGAACCGACCACGGACTTCACCTTCACCGTGCATCGCAGTGACTACGCGCGCGCCATGGAGATTCTGCGCACCTTGGCGAGCGAGTTGGGCGCGCGTCAGACCCTGGGCGATGAGCAGATCGTGAAGATTTCGCTGGTGGGTGTGGGGATGCGCAGTCATGCGGGTATCGCCAGCCGTATGTTTGAGACGCTGGCTGTCGAAGGTATCAACATTCGCATGATCTCCACCTCCGAAATCAAGATCTCGGTGGTGGTCGATGAAAAATATCTCGAACTGGGTGTGCGCGCCCTGCATCAGGCCTTTGGTCTCGATGGCGTGCAGGCGGCCTGAAAATTCTTGATGAATCCACTTGGAATTCATCAGGGCGAGACAAATGTCATTGATGACTAGGCAAAGTTTGCTGGGGCTACGCCGGCAGCATTGCTAAAATGCAAGCGGAGAGACGGCAGTCTCTCGCTTGGTAGGTGTGAGATTGGTTCCCACCGGGCGACTGTACCGGAACGGCTTGCTGACCGAATGGGACGAATCATCACGATATCTTGGAAAAAGGGAGCACAAGGGAGAACGCAACGATGTTGATCTTGACCCGCCGGGTTGGTGAAACTCTTATGGTTGGTGACGATGTCACCGTCACGGTTTTAGGTGTGAAGGGGAACCAGGTGCGCATCGGTGTGAACGCGCCGCGTGATGTCGCTGTTCATCGCGAGGAAATCTACGAGCGCATCAAACGCGAGCAGGCCGAGGCCATACCCGGGACTGCTCCGGTCGAGCATGGCGCATCCTACGAGTAACTAGTCAGACTCAGTAAAAGTAGGTATAATCCTCCGCTCAAGTGACCTTCCCGTGACCGGCAACAGCCCAGCGGGATTTCTGGCCCGGTAACAACACCGGTTTTCCGGGTCAGATCTGCGGCAAAGTCGCCGCCTTTATCTTGAATATTCCGGAGAGATGGCCGAGTGGCTGAAGGCGCTCCCCTGCTAAGGGAGTATGGGTCAAAAGCCCATCGAGGGTTCGAATCCCTCTCTCTCCGCCATTTTACCGCAAGATTTCCTTGCAAATCAGTAAGATCCGTTCCAGGATCATCCGCTAGTCCCCCCATAAAGCCCCTCCGCGTGCTGAGTAACTGATTCTCGCGACCGCTCGACCATGAACTGCCTGATGCGTGTTCGGGCTCCCCAGTCCAGCCGGATTTGCCGCCGGATCTCGCCCGACAACCCAACGCGCCAGCTTATCGCGAGGAAACTCGTCAAGACTGATATGCTCATTGCACATCAGGTTTTCGGTTTTCCTCATGCGCTCCGGATTCGATTTTTCACCAGGCCTCCGCGCTTGGGGTGCTGACTGTCGTGCCGTGTTTTTCAGGCGGCGTCGGCCAGGGCTGGGGCCAGGGCTTCGTGAAGCACGGCTTCGAGAGGCCTGCATGTAGTTGTAGGCATCCTCGAAGACGCCCCGCACCACGCGCGCGCGATTGGCGTTGGCCCCCAGCGCCGCTAGCCCCGCGCTGCTTGAGCCGTCCGGCGCGTTCGCGGCGGGTGAGCGGCGGCTGGTCGAAGGCAATATGGCAGATCAGATCGAAGTGGTCGAGATCCAGACCGAGCAAAAAGCCCCGCTGGATGGAGGATCCAGCGAGGCTCTGTTGTGCCGGGTGCGCCGGCCTAAGGTCCGGGTCGCAGCCCGGTAGAGGGTCAGCGATCAGTGATTGCCGAGGATGGCATAGGGAACCAGCGGCACCAGACAGATGGCCACTGCGTACCAGAAGGCCCGACGTTCGTGCTTGCGGATGGTTGCTTCGCTCATGGCGATACCCTCGATGATTGGATCGGTTAACAGAACACATCAGCCGTCCTTGGGAGTCGGTACGCCGGGGCGGATAATCCGCTCCGGAGCCCTGTCCCGAGGCCTTTCTGCCGACGATTCTGAGAATAGTGATGACCGAGTAAAACACAAGGAAATCCGCGAAAAGCCGGGGGTAATTTCCGAGTCTTTCTGTCTGAAATTGGCTCTGAGCCCTTTCTGAATCGGGTCTGGGTCCGGACTGAGCCTTGTCTCCGGCGGCGGTTGAGAGCAGGGCCTTCTGTTTGCAGCGCCCATGGCCTGGTCCCTGGAAGATGAGCGGCAGCCGCCTGTGATCGTGATAGGCTAAATGCGTCTGAGCAAGCCACCGCGAGTTGAGCATTCATGCGTTTTTTCAACACCGAAGGCCCGATCCGCCCCGAGGATCATTATTATCTGCCGCCCCTCTCGCGCTGGGATCTCGACGAGATTCTGAACCTGATCGATCAGAAGAAATACTTTCTGCTCCATGCCCCGCGCC
>JAFGTZ010000209.1 GCA_016938795.1 Chromatiaceae bacterium
GAAGAGTTCGCGTTTTTGCGCGTGCCAGCGGCGCACCGTCTCGGCATAGCCCTCGGGCTGGGGCTCGCGGCGCGGGCTCTCGGCCACTACCACGCGATAGCCCGCACGCCCCAGATAGCGCTCTAGGATGTCGCGGCGCAGTTGCAGCAGGCGCTCCTTGCCGCGCCCGTCCTTCTCCAGCATGAAAAAGACATCGACCTGTTTCAGGGTCTCGATGGCCTGGACCGTGAGGTACTTGGGATCGCCCGGACCCATGCCAATCAGATAAAGGTGTTTCATGGAAGCCTAAAAAACTATCCGCCTAAAAACTATCTGGAAGGAAACGCTAATCTATTTGCTTACCTAGCTCGACAGCCAGCCAATGCCTTATATTGCGAGTTTGCAGTGGTGGAATAAATCAGCGTTTCCTTAAGTTGCCCTTCATGAGCAAAAATTCTCAATCTACCACGCACCTGCCTGCACTGTCTGACTTTCCCTATCGCGCGGATAGCGCGGCGCTTTTCGAGCGTCTGCTTGATCGGCGCTGGCCAGTGTTTCTCGATAGCGGTCCAGCCACCGATCGACGGGGGCGTTATGACATTCTCAGTGCCGATCCGCGCCAGACACTCATCACCAGTGGCGGGCTGACCCGGATTGGCAGCCTCGACGGGGAGTGTCTTTCGAGCGAAGATCCCTTGCGCTTGGTGCAGGCAGCGCTTGGAACGCGCCGCGCCGCGCTTGATGGACTGCCCTTCGCGGGAGGCGCTATTGGCTATTTTGGCTATGATCTGGCGCGCCGCCTGATGCGGCTACCCGAGCTGGCGCATAATGCCGAGAGACTCCCCGAGATGGCCATCGGCATCTATGACTGGGCGCTGGTAGTTGATCATCACGAGCGCCGTGCCTGGATGGTTGAGGCCGAGGAGGGGGTTTGTCCCCAAGGTCTGTTCGAGCTTGGCGCTGCACCACGGCGCGCGCCCTATCGCATCCACGGGCCGATCGAGACCAATCTCGACCGCGCGGCTCATCTGCGTGCCTTGGTGCGTATCAAGGAGTATCTGCGCGCGGGCGATTGCTATCAGGTCAATCTGGCGCGGCGTTTCGCGGTCGAGGCTGAGGGCGATCCCTGGACGGCCTACCGTGTGCTGCGCCAGTTTAACGCCGCGCCCTTCGGCGCCTATCTGCACCTGGCCGACGTGCATCTGCTGTCTTCCTCGCCCGAGCGCTTTCTGCGTGTGCGCGACGCCTGGGTCGAGACCTGTCCGATTAAGGGCACCCGCGCGCGCGGCGCGACCCCGTACGAGGATCAGCGGCTGGCCGAGGAGCTGCGCGCCAGCCCCAAGGATCGCGCTGAAAATCTCATGATCGTGGATCTATTGCGTAACGATCTGGGCCGTGTCTGCGCCACAGGTAGCATGCGGGTGCCCGCGCTTTTCGAGGTCGAACGCTTCGCCCGGGTGCAGCATCTGGTCAGTCGCATCGAGGGCCGGCTTGCGCCCGGCCAGTCCGCGCTTGATCTGTTGCGCGCGGCCTTTCCAGGTGGCTCAATCACGGGCGCACCCAAACAGCGCGCCATGGAAATCATTGAGGAACTCGAACCCCATCGTCGAGGCCTTTATTGCGGTGCCATTGGCTATCTGGGTTTCGATGGGGGCATGGATACCAATATCGCCATCCGTACCCTGGTGCATCACGCGGGCATTGCGCGCTTTTGGTCTGGTGGGGGGATCGTCATCGACTCCGATCCACGCGCGGAGTACCGCGAGACGGGCCACAAGGCCGAGGCCTTATGGGAGTTGCTGACACGCCATCGCGATCCCATGCGCAGGGGAGCTTATGGTTACCATAAGAAATCCTAACTATCATTATTTTTAATAGACCGATAAAATTTTTTCATTCGCGACGGCTGGCTTGCTTCGACTC
>JAFGTZ010000210.1 GCA_016938795.1 Chromatiaceae bacterium
AGAGGAGCGATACGCAATGGCCAACGAGTACTACGGAATTGCCCTGGGCATGATTGAAACGCGCGGTCTGGTGCCCGCCATCGAGGCGGCAGACGCCATGACCAAGGCCGCCGAGGTGCGTCTGATCGGACGCGAGTTCGTCGGCGGCGGTTATGTGACCGTGCTGGTGCGTGGCGAGACCGGCGCGGTGAACGCCGCCGTGCGCGCCGGCGCCGATGCCTGCGAACGGGTGGGCGACGGGCTGGTGGCCGCGCACATCATCGCCCGCCCGCACCGCGAGGTTGAACCCGTGCTGCCCACCGGCAACCCGGACGCCAAGCAGGCGGCTTGATTCGCCAGCCGCCAGCCGCCAGCAACTAATGTAAGGCAGGCTAAAGCTGGTAGCCGGTAGCTGCTCCATTCAGATCAATACGAGGAACCATCGCCATGGCCCATGAAAACTACGGAATCGCGCTCGGCATGATCGAGACGCGCGGTCTGGTGCCCGCCATCGAGGCGGCGGATGCCATGACCAAGGCCGCTGAGGTGCGCCTGATCGGGCGCGAATTTGTCGGCGGCGGCTATGTGACCGTGCTGGTGCGCGGCGAGACCGGTGCGGTGAACGCCGCCGTGCGCGCCGGCGCCGATGCCTGCGAGCGGGTGGGCGACGGACTGGTGGCCGCGCACATCATCGCCCGTCCGCACCGCGAGGTGGAGCCCATCCTGCCCGAGACGCCGGCGGATGCCGGGCGCGAGCGCTCCTGAGGGCCGGGCCGCCTAGGGTTGCGGGGATAGCCGATGGCCACGCCGCTACGGGTCGATGCACGGGTGCTGGGGTATCTGGGGCGCGCCCTGAGTCATGAGCTCAGCGCCGTGCAGCAGTACCTCACCCATGCCGGACTGGCGCGCCTCTGGGGGCTCGGCGAGATGGCCGAGCACTTTCGGCGCGAGGCGCTGGAGGAGCAGGAGCACGCCGAGCGCCTGACCAACCGGATGCTCGCCCTCGGCGCCATGCCCAGCGCTTCGCGCATCGTCCCGGTGCGCGCCGGGCGCTCACTCGCTGACCTGCTGCGCGCCGACTGGGCCCTGGAGACACGCGCGGTCGCGCTCTATGCAGAGGCCGCTCGGTATTGCGCGCGCATCGAGGATGTCGAGAGCTGGCGGCTGTTCAGCGCCCTGCATGACGAGGAATGGCATCACGCCCGCGAGATTGCCGACTGGCTGGAGCGTCTGCGCGCCGAGCCAGGCCACCCGAGATCACCAACTGGAGTCACCCATGAGCACTGACGCCACGACCTGGACTGAACGCAACCGCCCCGCGCGCCTGGAGCGCCGTCTCGCGTTTGCCGATTACGCCGCCTTGCGCGACTTTCTCGATGCGCTCGCCTCACTGAGCGAGGCCTCTGGACTCTATCCGGATATCAGCTTCGGGCGCACCTCGGTCAGTCTCTGCATTCAGGCCGAGGAGGGCGCCGCTGGGCTGGCTGTCGAACAGCGCGACCTGGCGCGGCGTATCGATGCCCTGATCGGCGAATCCCTGGCCACAGCGGCTTGATGCCGGTTCTGTCCCGAAGGAGTTTGAGTCATGAGCACTGACACCCAGGCCGCAGAGTCGAGCGCCAAAGCCAAGGACAGTGGCGCCGCCAAGCCCGCAGCGACCACCCGCGCGGCCGGTGCCGCGCGTCGGGCAGCGCCACCTCGTTCCAAGCGGCCCTATGACCAGGGCTATCGTTCTATCCAGAGGGTCTGGCCCGATTGATGATCAGGCAGGGATTGCATGGCGATGCGCTCGGGGCCTCCTCAGGCGCTGAGCGTCAGGACTGAACCCGGTATCATTCCAGCGACTCCGAGGCAACCATGTTCGATCCCATGCTCAATCTCGTTCGCCATCTCAGTCTGCGCCAGCTCCAGGTGTTCGAGGCCATTGCTCGTCTGGGCAGCTTCACCAAG
Source organism: Chromatiaceae bacterium (assembly GCA_016938795.1). Lineage (GTDB taxonomy): Bacteria > Pseudomonadota > Gammaproteobacteria > Chromatiales > Chromatiaceae > Marichromatium. The sequence continues at coordinate 1,930 of JAFGTZ010000210.1, forward strand.
GCCGCCGACGAGCTCTATCTCACCCAGCCGACGGTGTCCACCCAGATCAAGCGCCTGACCGATGTGATCGGCATGCCGCTGTTCGAGCAGATCGGGCGGCGCGTTCATCTCACCGATGCCGGGCGCGAGCTGGAGAGCGCGGTCAAGGACATCTTCAGCGTACTCGATCGTTTCGAGATGACGATCTCCGATCTCAAGGGGCTCAAGCGGGGCTATCTGCGTCTGTGCGTCATCACCACCGCCAAGTATTTTGCCCCCGAGGTGCTCGGGCGCTTCTGTCAGCTGCATGCCGGGGTCGATGTGTCGCTCAAGGTCACCAATCGCGACAGCGTGCTCGAACGACTCGCGGCCAACAAGGATGATCTCTACATCCTCGGCCAGATCCCCGAGCGCGATCTGGAGCTGAGCGCCCACGCCTTCGCCCCCAATCCGCTCTATGTCATCGCCCACCGCGATCATCCGCTGGTGGGCGAGCGCAACATTCCCATCGCGCGCCTGGCCGAGGAATATTTCATCATGCGCGAGCCGGGCTCGGGCATTCGCGACATTATCCTGACGCTCTTTCAGCAGGCCGAGGTGCGCCCGCGCGTGCGCATGGAGCTCGGCAGCAACGAGGCCATCAAACACGCCATCTACGGACAGCTTGGCCTCTCGGTGCTCTCGCTGCACAGCCTCGCGCAGGAAGGCCCGCACAGCCCCTTGCGCATTCTCGATGTGCAAGGCTTTCCGCTGGAGCGCCAGTGGTATGTGGCGCACGCCAAGGGCAAGGAACTCTCGGTGGTGGCGCGCGCCTTTCTGGAGTTTCTCGATGCCGAGGGCGCCGAGCTGCGCAAACAGCTCGACAGCACCTTGGTACGCATCAAGGCGGGTTGAGAAAGCTCTGTGGAAGCGGCTTCCAGCCGCGAGCCGTAGGGTACGCACCGCGTACCATTCCGCCGAGGCCCCAGGCCAGCTCCTAGCTCAGGAATCCCGGCGCTGTTTGGTTAACCAGGCCTCGATGGTGGCGGGATCAAATCGCCCAAGCACCTCCTCGGGGTCGAGTCCTCGCAGTCGTTGTTCGGGGTCGAGTCCCCGCAACCGATCCTCGGGATCAAAGCGCTTGAGAATCGACTCGGGATCGCTGCGGATGGCCTCGTCGATGACCATCTCGCGGGTCTCGCGGATGAATTGTTCCATGGTG
>JAFGTZ010000211.1 GCA_016938795.1 Chromatiaceae bacterium
ACTGCATCACGGCGAGCAAGGTGCTTCAGTCGAATGAAACGCCGGGCTTTGGCGACAAGCTCGACTTCGAGCCCGACTTTCTCAAGAACTTCGAGGCGCTCGACGCGCGGCTGAATGCCGAGGGGACGGCGCTCGCCAATGCCATTGTGACCGTCAAGCACGGCGCCAAGCGCGAGCCCTGGCAGATCGATGCCATCAGCGGCGCAACCATCTCCTCGAACGCCATGGGGCGCGCGGCCAACGCCGCCGCGCAAGGCGCCGTGCCCGCCATCGAGCGCGATCTGGCGGTGCTCAGCGCGCCGCCCGCGCCCTGAACCACCGAGAGAGCCACCGCGAGACCTCGCCTCATGTCTGAACTCCTCACTCCACAAGAACGCCTCACCCCGGACACCTTTCTGCGCGGGCTCTGGGAAGAGAACCCGGTGTTCGTGATGCTGCTTGGCATGTGTCCGGTGCTGGCCGTGACCAGCACCACCCTGAACGCCATCGCCATGGGACTGGCCACCACCTTCGTGCTGGTGTGCTCCAGTCTGCTGGTGTCGCTGCTGCGGCACTGGATTCCGAAACAGGTGCGCATCGCGAGCTACATCATCATCATCGCGACCTTCGTCACCATCGTCGATTACGCCATTCAGGCCATCAGTCTGGAGCTCTATGCCGCACTCGGGGCCTTCATTCAGCTGATCGTCGCCAATTGCGTCATCCTCGGGCGCGCCGAGGCCTATGCCTCCAGGCAACGGCTGCACACCACCTTCATCAACAGTCTCGGCATGGGCGCGGGCTTCACCCTGGCACTGCTCGCGCTCGGCACGGTGCGCGAGGTTCTCGGCAACGGCACCCTGCTCGGCATCCCGCTGTTCTCGCCGGATTTCCAGCCCTGGGTGGTCATGATCCTGCCGCCGGGCGGCTTCTTCGTGCTCGGCGCCTGGCTGTTGCTGTTCAACTGGCTGCGCCTGCGCAAGGAGCGCAAGGCCGCGCAATCCACAGGAGCGCTTGCCCATGCACGCTGAACCCCTGTCGCTGATCTTTCTCAATGCGGCCATCGTCAACAACTTCGTGCTGGCGCTGTTTCTCGGCATCTGTCCCTTTCTGGGCGTCTCGGGCAAGAAGGAAACGGCCTGGAACATGGGGCTCGCGACCCTGTTCGTGATGCTGGTCAGCTCGGCGGCCGCCTATGGCATCAACTGGGTGCTCGGCGTGCTGGAGCTCGAATTCCTGCGCCTCATCTGCTACATCGCGGTGATCGCCTCGGCGGTGCAGCTGGTGGAGATGTTCGTCAAGCGCTTCAGCCCGGCGCTGTTTCGCTCGCTCGGCATCTTTCTGCCGCTCATCACCACCAACTGCGCCATCCTTGGGCTTGCGCTCTTTCAGACCACCAAGGAATACGACTTCATCCAGAGCCTGGTCTATGCGCTGGGCGCGGGGGCGGGCTTCACGCTGGCGCTGATGCTGATGGCCGGTCTGCGCGAAAAACTGGCGCTGGCCAAGGTGCCGAGCGTCAGTCAGGGCGCGGCCATGAGCCTGATGCTCGCCGGTCTGCTCTCGCTCGCCTTCATGGGCTTTGCGGGACTCGGAGGCGGGCATGGTTAAGCTGCTGCTCGCGCCCCTCATCGTCTTTGCCATGCTGGTGCTGTGGGTCGGCGTGCAGCAGCTCTATCAGCGCTTTGCCGCGCGCCACCCCCAGCTTGGTCCCTTTCGTCCCTCGGGCGGCGGCTGCTCCTGTGGCAGCGGTCAGTGCTCACGCGCGCCCGACTGATCCCGCTCATCATTCATCGACGCGCCCAGGTCGCGACAGCCCCGGGCCTGCCAGGAGACTCGACGCATGACTGCATTACCCCCCGACATCGGCCCCACCACCACGGCCGTCCTCAAGGATTCGCGCCGCCTCACCCCGGAGAATGCCGAGGAGGTCCGTCATCTCTCGCTCCAGGTGCGCGATGCGGCCTTTCAGTTTGTAGAGGGGCAGAGCATCGGGGTGCTGATTCCGGGGCCACATCCCTTCGGCAATGACTGGCACATTCGCCGCTACTCCATCGCCAACACGCGCGGTGTGCCGCACGAGAGCGGGGTCATGATCGAGCTGCTGGTGCGTCGCTGCTTCTATCTCGACGAGGTGAGCGGCGAGCGTTATCCGGGCATTGCCTCGAACGCCCTGTGCGACGCCGCGCCGGGCGCCGAATTCACCATTGCGGGGCCCTATCTCAGCCCCTTCCGCATGCCGCTCGACAACCGCGCCAATCTGCTCATGATCGGCACCGGCACCGGCATTGCGCCCTTCCGCGCCTTCGTTCAGTCGATCTACGAGCAGCGCGGCGGCTGGAAGGGACAGGTGCGGCTTTACTACGGCGGTCGCAGCGGGCTTGACCTCATGTACGCCAACGACGAGACCACGGATCTGGCCAACTACTACGACGACAAGACCTTCCAGGCCTTCCGCGCGATCGGCACCCGGCCGCTCATGACCTCCTCGCAGGCCCTGGCCCAGGGTCTGGAGGCGCACGCCGAGGAGGCGCTGCGTCTGCTGCGCGAGCCCAACACCCACGTCTTTCTCTCGGGGTTGCGCAAGACCGAGCGGGTCTTCGATCAGGCCATGGCCAAGC
>JAFGTZ010000212.1 GCA_016938795.1 Chromatiaceae bacterium
ATCAGCGCACGCGCCATCGACACGGGTCTGGAGGACTGGCTCGAACATCAGGGTCTGACCCTGGAGCCCCGACTGGTGCTCGATCCCCAAAACATGCCCTTCCCCATTCCGGTGCAACGCGATCTCGGCGGCTTCCTGGTCGAGGAGATTCAGACCCTGGACTATCCCTACTTCCCCGATATCCGTGATGCGGGACTGGCCGCCGACTCGGGCATTACCGCCCATCTTGGCCAGCTCACCATGAACTGGACCTCGCCCATCAGTCTCGACGCCGAGGCCAACGCCGAGCGCCGAGTGGTGCGGCTCATCCAGAGCTCGCCCGCCGCCTGGAGCAGCGACTCCGAGGAGATGCAGCCCGATTTCGAGGCCCATGGCGCGCTCGGCTTCGCCAGCGGCGAGGATCGGGGGCGCAAACTTCTCGGCGTTATGCTCGAAGGACGCTTCACCTCTGCCTTCGCCGGCCAGCCCTCGCCGCTCATCGAGCGCGGCGAGACAGCCGCTGCGGGCGAGGATGCGGTCGAAGACGCCGCCGGCGAACCCGAGCCGCCAATTGTCTCCGGGGTCATGGAGAGCTCGCCCGCCTCGGCTCGGCTCATTCTGCTTGGCTCGTCGAGCTTCCTCACCGACACCGCCATCAGTCTCGCCACCGAGGCAACGCAAAGTCGTTATTTCAAGCCGCTGGAGCTCATCCAGAACGCGGTCGAATGGTCGCTGGAGGATCGCGGGCTGCTCGCGCTGCGCGGTCGTGGTCAGTTTAGCCGACTGCTCGCGCCCATGGGGCCAAGTGAGCGGCTGTTCTGGGAAACCCTCAACTACCTGCTGGCGCTCGGCGGACTGGCACTGGTCTATGCGCTGCATTGGCGCGCGCGCGCCCGGCGCGAGGCCGCGCTGGCCGCCATGCTGGAGCCGGCGGCATCCGAGCTGGGAGGACGGCACTGATGGCACTGACAACATCCGTGATGGCGCGCGCCAGGGCCGCGCTCGCCGACTGGAAACCCGACCTGCGCACACCGCTGGTGCTGGGGTTGAGCGCGCTGCTTGTAGCGCAACTGCTACTTGGACTCGCGCTCGGCTGGGGTCCGTCCTCACGCAGCCTGGCACCTGGCCTGAGCGATGCGCCACTGCTCGACTTCGCGCCCGAGGCGGTTAAACGGCTGCGCCTGCAAGGGCCGCAGGGCGAGGCTGGCGTGGTGCTCGCCCGCAGCGCAGGCGAGCACGAGTGGGTGCTCGCCAACCTGGATGATTTCCCGGCCCAGGGGCTCAAGGTCGAACAGCTGCTGGGCGATCTGTCCGCGCTGCGACGCACCCTGCCGGTGGCCACCAGCGCCGCCGCGCGCAAACGCTTCAAGGTCGCCGATGATGCCTTCGCAGGGCGACTGGTGCTGGAGTCGGACCAGGGCGTGCTGGCCAGCCTGATGGTTGGCGACTCCGCAGGCGTTCGTCGCCTCTTCGCGCGTCCCGCCGAGGACAGCGCAATCTACGAGATCGCGCTGGGAATCAGCGATCTCTCGCCGCGCCGCGAGGACTGGATCGACCGCAACGCGCTGCGGCTTGCGGCTGAGGACATCGTCCGTGTCGCGAGCGCCGACTGGACCCTGAACCGCATGGCTGACGGCTGGACCCTCGCCGGAGCGGACGGCACAGTCGATCAGGACGCAGCGGAAAATCTGGCGCAGCGTCTGGCCGCGCTCGGCTATCGCACGGTGCTTACCCCCAAGGAAGCCGCCGAGATGCAGGCCGAGGCGCCCCGGCTGGAGCTGCGGCTTGGGCTTGCCGATGGCAGCGAGCGTCTCTATCGCTTCCGGACACTCCCCGAGACCGACGAGGCGCTCCTTGAGAGCAACAGCCACAGCCAGTCTTTCCGCCTCGCCGCCTATGATCTTGATGGCTTGATCGGGCTCAGCCTGGATGCGCTTCTGACGACCGAATCAAGGGAGCTTGGACAGGACGACGAGGACGCGCCCGCGCTCCCCAAGCCTGACGAACAGGGCGAGAAAGAGTCGGGCGGCTGAGATCCGACCTGCCCGTCGGGCAAGGACGCCCGGCTCAAGGCATGGCCAGCGGCTTGCCGCCCGTGAGCTGCGTGGCCAAATAATCCTCAAAATACTGAATGCGGGCATCAAGCGCCGCCACACTTTCCACATTCTCGCGCAGCGCGCTCGCAGCATCCTCGTGACGCACCCCCAGCTTCTGGCGCTCATCGCGCCAGCGCTCCAGACGTGCCTCCGCGAGACGCCGATCCCGCGCCATGGATCTGAGTCCGCGCCGCGCCTCGCTTACCTGTTGCCCCTCGGGATTGGCATCCGCCCAAAGGCGACGTAACCAAAAGGGCCATTTAGATGGCGCGCGCTCCAGTCTCTTGGTGAGCTGTTCGGTTTGCGTCCGCTGCTCGGCGAGCGCCTGCTCCTCTGCGCGCACATGCGCACTCGCCACCTCAAGCGATTCGCCTAATTCGGCAGCGCGTGCGCGCAGCCCCTGCTGCTGCTTGAGCAAGCGTCCCCGCACCTCAAGCAGCCGACTGAGTTCCTCGCGCAGATGGCGCAGACGCGTCTCGCGTTCGCTCGTCTCCTCGCGCAGACGTGCCTCCAGACGCCGGGTCAGGCGCTCCTGCTCGCCCACTAGCTCGGCCTGACGAAGCTCCTCCATGCGCTGGCGATGGGCGAGCACCAGCTCGCGCAGACGCAGCTTGCGCTCATCGTGCGCAACCTCCAGCTCGGCATCGAAAGCGGCTCGGCGCTGGCGCAACACCTCCTCTTCCTCGGCCTTGCGCAGTTCCCAGGTCTCGCGCGCCTGGCGCAAGGCATCCTCCAGCTCTTCTTCGCGCTGGCTGAGACGCGCAGCGTTCTCGGCATCGAGCCGCTCGCGCAATTGCTCAATGCGCAATTCCAACTCGCGCTCGTAGGCAGCTAGCTCGCGCGCGCGTCGCTGGCGGGCGAGTTCAAGCTCATCGGCCAAGTTCGCATGACGCTGTTCAATCTGGCGCCGTCGCAAAGCCTGCTCTTCTTCCAGCGCCAACAGGGGCTCACGCTGGCGCATGGCATCGAGCCGAGCGGCAAGAAAGCGCTCGGGGTCTTCTTCATAAAAGGCCCACAGTGGCGCAAACTCAACTGCATCGAGCCGCTGCACGGGATCACTCCAGGACTCAAAGCCGGGCAGCTCGGCCAGGGCGCCACGCAGATACTGGCGATAGCGCGCCTGAAGCGATTCGCAGAAATAGGCACGCACCGCCGGGGGCTCGAAGAGCTTCAGCGCGATCAAGGCAAAAAAGAGGATGGCGAGCAGCGCCTGCGCAAAGCCCTCGACCGTCTCGAGGTGGGGTACGCCCCGTTCGGCAGGACTTGCGCGCAGATCGCGCAAGGCCTGGGAGCGCGCGGCAAAGGTCAGGGGCGGCGGGTCGGCCTCGGGCTGAGCGGCGAGCAGCTCGGCGCGCAGGGCATCGAGACGCTGTCGGTGCTCCTGTTGCAGTCTGTCTAGCCTGGCCTGCTCAAGAGTCTTCTCGCTTTCGAGGGCCTGAATACGTGCCCTCACCTCGGCGAGACGTTCATCGAGCCCGTGCTGGCGTTGAGCAAGCTCCGACTCCAGGGTGCTGACCCGCCGTTCCCACTGGCGTGCTTGAGGGCCATAGCCCGGTACCCGCCCATCGCGTCCATGCATCTCGGCGCCGAGCTGCTCGCGCGCGGCAACAAGCTCGGCGCGCAACAGGGTCAGCTCGGGAGCCACCTCCTTCTCGATCCGGACGTGGCGCTCGCGCTCCTCGACCAGTAACCGCTCCAGTTGCCCGATATCGCGCTCCACCACCGCAATACGTGCCTCATACTGCTGTTCGATTGGTGCGCGGGCCGCTGCCAGACGTTCTTCCAAACGCGCCTCGCGCTTGGCCAGATAACGCTCGACTTGACGCTGGTGATACTGCTCAATGTCGTCGGCGCGAATCAGCCGAGAGAGAAAGGGCGCGGTCACATGAAGCGAGACGGCCACGATCAACAGGCGCGTCAAGACGCCCATGAACCAACGCAACAAGGCGCCCGCTCCCGCCGCCTGCCCCGGCACCTGCGCACGCAGTGAGGGGCGCTCCGAGAGGATCAGCGAGGCATCGAGAATCCAGATGATGGCAAAAACAAGGATGAAGAGAAAGCAACCCGCAAGGGGACTTAACCAGAGGCTTTGCTCCGGAACAAGCGAGGCGCCCACCAGCCCCCACACCACTGCCTCGATACTGGCCATGAGCAGAATCACGACCCGGGCAAAACCCAGCCAGACGCTCACCGCTGGCGTGAGCAGTGTCTCGCCATAAGGGCGCAGCCTCAGGACATCCCGCCATCCGGGTTGCTCGAAATCCTCTGCTAGCCGTGCCGTTTTCACGCTAAATCGTCCTCCGCACGCGGGAAGGCCTGATAAGCTTAGAGCACAAAGCATACGCAATAAAAAACCGGATGTGGCACTAGGCGACATCCGGTTTCTTGATATCTGGAGCGGGAAACGAGACTCGAACTCGCGACCCCAACCTTGGCAAGGTTGTGCTCTACCAACTGAGCTATTCCCGCTTTTGGGGTTGCCTAACTAAACTGAGACACACCCTCGCTTAGGCAACGAAGGCGCTGAAAACTGGAGCGGGAAACGAGACTCGAACTCGCGACCCCAACCTTGGCAAGGTTGTGCTCTACCAACTGAGCTATTCCCGCTAGGAAGACGCGCATTATAGCCAAGTTTCAGACCTTGTCAACACCCTTTCCGACATCAGGAAGACGACTCAGGCTTGGCCAGGCCGCGCGCAGATAGAGCGCCATGGACCAGAGGGTCAGCACGGCTGCCAGATGCAGCAGCCAGACGCCCAGGTCGTAGAACCAGGGGCCGAAGATCGAATCACGCAGGATGAGCAGCGCAATGGAAACCATCTGTGCCGTGGTCTTGATCTTGCCCAGCATGGACACGGCGACGGTGGCGCGTGCGCCGATTTCGGCCATCCACTCGCGCAACGCCGAGACCGTAATCTCGCGCCCGATGATGACCATCACCGGCAAGGCCAGCCAGAGCCGCGGATCGGCCTGCACCAGCACCACCAGCGACACCGCCACCATGAGCTTGTCGGCCACCGGATCAAGAAAGGCGCCCAGCGGCGAGGTCTGCTCCAAGCGGCGCGCCAGATAGCCATCGAGCCAGTCGGTGAGGGCGGCTGCGCCGAAGATGGCCGCCGCGACATAGGCCGACCAGGGGGCCTCGACATAGAAAACCGCCACGAACACAGGAATCAGGAGGATTCGCAGCAGCGTCAGAAGGTTGGGAAGATTCCACATTGCATCAGCGTCCAGCGGCCTCCGCTTGGAAGGCGTCATAGATCTCTTGGGCCAGACGCCGGCTGATGCCATCGACACCGGCGATGTCCTCAACACCCGCGCGGGCCAGTCCGCGCAGACCGCCGAAGTGCTTCAGAAGCTGCTGTCGGCGCTTGGGTCCAACTCCGCTGATCCCTTCAAGCACTGAGGTGGTCCGCGCCTTGGCACGCCGTTGACGATGCGCGCTGATCGCGAAACGATGGGCCTCATCGCGAATCTGGGCAATCAGATGCATGGCCGGCGAATCGCTCGGCAGTATAACGGGGTGCTCCCGACCTAACAACCAAAGCTGCTCGGTACCTGGGCGCCGATCCGGCCCCTTGGAAACGCCCACCAGAAGCGGCAGTACCAGCCCTAGCTCGTCGAGCGCCGCGTGCGCCATGGCAAGCTGGCCGCGTCCGCCATCAATGAACGTCACCTCGGGCAAGGGTGCGGCCTCGCGGCCAAGCCGCGCATAGCGACGCGACACCGCCTGACGCATGGCCGCATAGTCATCGCCTGGTGTGATGCCTTCGATATTGAAGCGGCGATAATCCGCGTTGCACGGGCCGTGTTCGTCGAACACCACGCACGAGGCCACGGCGCGCTCCCCGCGCGTGTGACTGATATCGAAACACTCCAGCCGACGCGGCAGTTCGGCAAGCCCGAGCGCCTCGCGCAGCGCCTCTAGCCGGCGCGTATAACCGGTACGCGAGCCAAGGCGCGCCTTGAGCGCCGCGCGGGCATTCTCGCGCGCCAGCCCAAGCCAACGCTCGCGCTCGGCGCGCACCCGCGCGCGCAGCCGCACCCGCCGCCCGGCCCGCTCGCTGAGCGCCGACTCGATCAGGGTGGCTTCCTCGGGCAGCGCATCGAGCACCAGCTCGGGCGGCGGCTCGTGCTCGGCATAAAACTGGGTGAGAAAGGCCGCCAGCAGCGCCTCGCTGTCGGTCTCCGCCGGGGCCTGCGGAAAATAGGCGCGATTGCCCAGATTGAAACCGGCGCGGATGAAAAACACCTGCACACACCACTGCCCAGCCTCCTGGGCGCAGGCGATGATGTCAAGATCGCCCTTCTCGCCGTTCACCGCCTGACGCAGCTGGATCTGGCGCAGTAGATCGATCTGATCGCGCAGTCGCGCCGCGCGCTCGAATTCCAGTGCGTTCGAGGCCGCCTCCATCTCCTCGACTAGGGTCTCGATCACCTCCCCGCCGCGCCCCTCCAGAAACCGCGCCGCGCGAGTCACGTCGCGCGCATAGTCCTGCGGACTGATTAGCCCCACGCAAGCGCCGCTACAGCGTTTAATCTGGTATTGCAGACAGGGGCGCGAGCGATGCCGGAAGACGCTGTCCTCGCAGGGGCGCAGCGCAAACACCTTCTGGAGCAAATGCAGCGTCTCGCGCACCGCCACGGCATTGGGATAAGGACCAAAGAAGCGCCCTGCCCCACGGCGCGACCCGCGATGAAAGCTCAAACGGGGAAAGTCATCCTGGGTCGAGAGATGGATGAAGGGATAGCTCTTGTCGTCGCGCAGCAGCACGTTGTAACGCGGCTTGAGCGACTTGATGAGGTTGCTCTCGAGCAGCAGCGCCTCGCCCTCGGTATGCGTCAGCGTCACCTCGATGCGC
>JAFGTZ010000213.1 GCA_016938795.1 Chromatiaceae bacterium
TCATCGAGCGTCAGGGCCAGGGCGTCGAGTTCCTCGACCTGGATCTGGAGCAGATCGAGGCGCTCCAGACGCTCGCGCTCGGCGCGCTCGCGCTCGCCAAGTTCCTGGTCGAGCGCGCGATAGTGGCGAAAGGCCTCGGCCACCTGGGCGGCCAGTGCGCCCTGCCCCCCATAGGCGTCGAGCAGCTCGCGCTGCATGGCCGGGCGCAGCAGTGACTGGTGCGCGTGCTGGCCATGGATATCGACCAGATGGTTGGCCAGCTCGCGCAGCTGGGTGCTGTTGGCCGCGCGCCCGTTGATATAGGCGCGCGAGCGTCCCGCGCGCGGAATGACGCGGCGCAGGATGCAGTCGTCTTCCTCGTCGAGCGCCTGCTCGGCGAGCCAGGCGCGCGCGCCCGGGCAGGCATCGAGTGCAAAGCTCGCGATAATCTCGGCGCGCTCGCAACCGGGGCGCACCAGAGCGCCATCGGCCTTGTCGCCCAGCGCGAGCCCCAGGGCGTCGATCATGATGGACTTGCCCGCGCCGGTTTCGCCGGTGAGCGCGCTCATACCGGCGGCGAACTCCAGTTCGACGCTGCTCACGATGGCCAGATCGCGGATCAGGAGCTGGGTCAGCATGGTGCCGCTCCAAGGGAAGGTAAGAGAGGACAGGGCGATTCATGCGCGCTCATGCAGGAAGGCCCGCCGTGTGCCCGCCCCAGCCGAGTTTGGCGCGCAAAATCTGGTAGTGATCGTGTCCGCGCGGGTGCAGCAGCCGCACCCGATCAGCATGACGGCGGATGCGCACCCGCGCCTCGGGCGCGAGCTGCAAATCGGTCTGACCGTCGCAACTCACCTGAACATGGCCCCGGTCAATGCGCGCAAGGCGAATCTCGATGGTGCGGCTGGCGGGGATGACCAGCGGGCGGTTGGTGAGATCATGGGGGCAGATGGGCACCAGCAGCATGGCCTCGAGCGCGGGGTCGATGAGCGGACCGCCGCCCGAGAGCGCATAGGCGGTGGAGCCGGTGGGGGTGGCGATGATGAGTCCATCGGAGCGCTGGGCATTGACAAAGACCCCATCGATCCAGGTCTCGAACTCGATCATGCGCGCTGTGTTCCACTTGTGGATGACCACGTCGTTCAGGGCGCTATGGGCGCGCTCAGGCAGTCCCTCAGCGAGAATTTCGGCATGCAGCAGGGCGCGGCTGTCCTCCTCGAATTCGCCGGCGAGCACCTGATCAAGCGCGGCCTCGATGGCGCGTGGCGAGACATCGACCAAAAAGCCAAGCCGCCCGAGATTGATGCCGAGCAGGGGCACGCCATGGGCCGCCATGGCGCGCGCGGCATGCAGCAGGGTGCCATCGCCGCCCACCACCAGCACCAGATCGCAGCGCGCGCCAAGTGCATCGAGCGTGAGGGCGTGACCCAGGGGCGCGTCGAGCAAATGGGCGCTCTCGGCGTCGAGCAGAACCTCGAGCCGGTGGGAGCGTAGATGATGGACCAGGGTGTGCAGCGTGGTGCGGACCTTGTCGGGATCGCCTTGCTTGCCAATGATGCCGACAGTCTGAAATGACGCCATGGAACTCCGTCCGAGGGTGAGAGGCGGCGAGACCGACAAACGTTAGCATGGGCGCGCGAATGCGCCAATAGCAGCGGCGCGCGCGGATCGCGCTGGCGCGAGCGGGCGGGCGGTGCGTTGCGTGTCGGATGGAGCGGCGGTAGGCTTGCAGGTCATGGGCTCGGCAGACGCGATCCTTCGTGGTTCGGGCGCAACCGGCAGTGGATCACACGGAGCACGGCACAGCATGGCATTTCTGGTCGGTGACATCGGAGGAACCAAGACCGCCCTCGCCCTGGCCGAGGCGGCGGAGGGGGAGCGTATTCACCTCAGTGCCGAGCGGCGCTATCCGAGCGCGGACTATCCCTCGCTCGCGGCCCTGGTGCGCCACTATCTCGACGAGACCGGGGCCAGTTGCCAGGCCGCCGCCTTCGCCATCGCGGGACCGGTGCAGGGACGGTGCGCGGAGGCGACGAATCTGTGCTGGACGCTCGATGCCGATGCGCTTGAATCCTCGCTTTCGCTGCAATCAGCGCTTTTGCTGAACGATCTGGAGGCGCTCGCCTGGGGGCTTGACGCCCTGACGGAGGCCGATCTGCTGGAGCTGCATCCGGGCGCGGGCGAGCGTCTTGGCCACCGCTGCGTGCTGGCCGCCGGCACCGGACTTGGCGAGGCGGGTCTCTACTGGGACGGCGCGCGTCATCATCCCTTTGCCACCGAGGGCGGGCACGCCGATTTTGCGCCCTGCGACGAGACCGAGATGGGCCTGCTGCGGCATCTCAGCCGCCGCTACGGACGGGTGAGCTGGGAGCGGCTGGTCTCGGGGATGGGCATTCTCAATATCCACGATGCCCTGCTCAGCCTGCGCGGTGCAACCAAGCCCCAATGGTTGACCGATGCCATGGAGCGTGGCGAGGCGCCGGCGGCCATTGCCGAGGCCGCCGCCGAGGGGCGCTGCGCAGACTGCGCCGAGACCATGCGAATCTTTTTTCGGCTCTATGGGCGCGAGGCCGGCAACCTCGCGCTCAAGCAACTGGCGCTCGGCGGCGTCTATCTGGGTGGCGGAATCGCCCCGGCCAATCTGGAGGCGCTGCGCGCGAGCGATTTTCTCCCGGCCTTCTTCGCCAAGGGGCGCATGGAGCCGCTCATGCGGCGCATGCCGGTACGGGTCATCCTGCAACCCCAGGCGCCCCTGCTCGGTGCCGCGCGTTATCTGCTCGAACGCCGTGACTAACCAGGCGCGAGCCGGGCGCGTCTCGCCCCTGGCCCGGATTGGACTCATGGCCTGGCTGCTGCTTGGCGCGGCCCCGCTCGCGGCCCTGACCCTGGAGGTCCGCGTCGCTGGGCTCGACGGGCGCGAGCGCACCAATGTGCTGGCCCTGCTCGATATCTATCAGGAGCGCACCCAGGCCGGGCTCTCGCCGGCGCGCCTGCGCGCCTTGCACCAGCGCGCCCCGGCACAGATTCGCGCCGCGCTCGCACCCTTTGGCTACTACCAGGTCGAGGTCGAAGCGCGGCTTGAGGAGCCGCCCACAGAGGCCGGGCGCTGGCTGGCGCGCTACCGGGTCGATCCGGGTCCGCCGACGCGCATTGCGACCCTGGACTATCGGCTCGCTGGCCCTGGCGCCGAGGATGCGGTCTTTCCCCGCACGCTCGGCCTGGAGGTGGGCGATGTGCTGTTGCATGCGGCCTATGAGCAGGCCAAGGCCCGATTGCGCCAGGGCGCGAGCAGTGGCGGTTATCTCGACGCGCAGCTCTCCCGGCATCAGGTGCTGGTTGAGCCCTCAGCCAATGCCGCCCATGTCAGCCTGCATCTCGACACCGGGCCGCGCTATCTCATCGGGCCGCTGAGCTTTCGCCAGGATCTGCTCGATGAGGCGTTGCTGCGCCGCTATGTCACCCTGGAGCCAGGCGAGGTCTATGATCCGGATCGCCTGCTTGCGCTCCAGAGCCGGTTGCTGGGCACCGATTATTTCAGCGCGGTCGAGATGCGTCCCCAGAAGGAGGCAAGCGACGCGGCCGGGCGCATTCCCATCGAGGTGGTGGCCGAGCGCAACGCGGCCAACAAATTCCGCTTCGGTCTGGGCTATGCCACCGATGTGGGGCCGCGCTTCAGCATGGACTGGCGCCGGCGTTATCTCAACCGCTGGGGGCACAGGTTCCGCACTGAGCTGAGTCTGGCCCCGGGGTTGTCATACTGGAATCTGGACTACCGCATCCCGGTCGGCAATCCGGTGCGCGACTATGTGGTCATCAAGCCGCAGTCGAGCTATCAGGACGGCGCCACCCGCGAGGGCTGGGTGCATTCGCTTCAGGTTGCGCATTCGAGTCTGACCCCATCGGGTTGGCGGCGTACCCTGGGGCTCGATTATCGCTATGAGGATCTTGCGCTCGACGGCAGTGGTCTCGACGCCACCCAGGCCCTGGTGCCGACAGCCTCCTGGTCGAGAACCCGCGCTGACGATCCCATCAACACCAATCGCGGCTACAGCCTCAAATACAGCCTGCTCGGCACGGTCGGGGGGCTCTTCTCCGAGGACTCCTATCTGAGCGGTCGGGTGCAGTTCAAATGGGTGCGTCGCTTTGCCAGGGACTACCGTCTCATCGCCCGGACCGATCTGGGCGCAACCCTTGCCGAGGATTTGGAATCCCTGCCGGCCAGTCGCCGTTTCTACGCCGGCGGCGACAATTCCATTCGCGGCTGGGGCTTCGAGGCCTTGGGACCGACCGATCCCGACACCGACGAAACCCTGGGGGGGCGCTATCTGGCGGTGGGCAGTCTGGAGCTGGAGCGGCGCATCCGGGGGCCCTGGAGCGCGGCCATCTTTACCGATGTGGGCAATGCCTTCGACCCTGATGCCAAGCGGCGCATCGAGCAAAGCCTGGGTCTTGGGGTGCGTTGGGCCTCGCCCATCGGTCAGGTGCGGCTCGATTTGGCCTTTGCCCTGACCAAGGATGACGAGAACGGCGGTCTGCCGCCCGCCCGTTTGCATCTTGTCATTGGGCCGGATCTATGAGCATGACAGACGAAGGCACCCAGTCCGTGCCGTCCGAGCCGAGGGCGACGCCAGAGAGGCCTCTGCCGAGGCGTGGGCGCTGGCGCGCCGTGCTGCTCGCACTGCTGGCCGCCGTGGCGCTCCTCTTCGGTCTGCTGACCTATGCCTTGGGCACCCAGGCCGGTCTGCGTCAGGGACTGAGCCTGCTCGATCGCCTCGCCCCGGGGATGCTGCATCTGGAGTCGGTCGAGGGGCGTCTGCTCGGGCCGCTGCGTCTGGAGGGCGTGGCGCTGCGTCTTGGCGAACTCGCCATCGACATCGAAGAGGCCGAACTGATCTGGTCGCCACACCGTCTTTTGGATGCCACCCTGGCGATCCGCCGTCTGGCGCTTGAGGGTGTGAGCGTGCGCCTGGCGCCCGCCGCCGCTCCGGACACCGCCCCTTTGGCGCTGCCCGAGCTGCGCCTGCCGCTCGCGATCGAAGTCGAGGAGGCGCGCCTTGCTGATCTGCGCCTTCTGGCCGCCGGGAGCGAGACGCCTCTGCTGGCGCTCGACAGCGCTCAGCTTGCGGGACGGCTACATCGGGGTGAGCTGGCGCTGAGCGCGCTGGCGCTGGAGCTGTCCCAGCCGGTCGCGCTTGGTCTGAACGCTCAGGGTCAGGGGCGGCTGGTGGGCGATTATCCGCTCGATCTGGGCCTTGACTGGACCTTGAGTCTGGCGCCCGATGTTGAACTCGGCGGTATTGGGCGGCTCTCCGGTGATCTGCGCCGGCTCGACATCGAGCAGCGCCTGAGCGGCATGCTCGCAGCCAGCCTGCAAGGCGAGCTGCGCAATCTGCTGGAGCGCCCGGCCTGGCAGGCGCGGCTCGAACTGGATGCGCTGGAGAGCGGCGCACTCTCATCGCTTCTGAACACCACCGTGCCAGCGCTGGAGCCGCATCTGGAACTGGAGAGCGCGGGCAGCCTGGAGGCGGCCAATCTGTCCCTGAAGCTGGCGCTCGCCTCACCCGAGCGTCCCGACCTGGGCGAGGCCCGTGTGGCGCTCGCCGCCGTCTGGGACGGCGCGCGTCTCGCCATCGAGTCGCTGCGGCTTGATGAGGCGCATTCGGGCGCGCAGCTGGAGGCCGCAGGTGGCCTTGAGCTGCTCCCGACGCTTGGTGAGGGCCGTCTTGAGGCGCGCTGGAGCGGGCTGCGCTGGCCGCTCGCTGGGGCGGCGCCCCTGGCGCGCTCGCAGCGCGGCACGCTCAGTCTGTCGGGCGGACCCGATGCGCTGGACTATAGGCTGAGCGCCGCGCTTGAGGTGTCGCCCGCGCCGCCGCTGGAGCTGAGCCTGGATGGTCAGGCCAGTCTCGATGGGGAATTGGTCATTCGCCGTCTTGCGTTCAGCGCCGGGCCTAATCAGGGGCAGGCGAGCGGTCGCATCGGCGAGCAGCTGGCCCTGGAGTTCGCGCTCGATGCCCCCGAGCTGGCGCGGCTGTGGCCCGAGGCGCGGGGCCGGCTCAAGCTCTCGGGCCAGCTTGAAGGCGCACGCCTTGAGCCCGCCATCCGCTTTGAGGTCAAGGGCGACAGCCTGGAGTTTGGCGAGTTGAGTCTGGCCGGCCTCCGGGGCCAAGGCAAGATTGAGGCGCGCGAGGGCGGCGCCTTTGAGCTGAGCCTGCTGGGCGAGCGTTTCGCCAGCGGCGCTCGGGTTTGGGAGCGTCTCAGCCTTGAGGGGCGCGGAACGCGCGAGGCGCATCGTCTGGAGGCGCGCCTGAGCGGCGCGCCGTTGACCCTGGCGCTTGATGCGCGCGGTGGTCTCGATGCTCAGGGCCTCTATGCGGGAGCGCTGGAGCGGCTCGATCTGGATAACGCCATACTCGGCGTCTGGCGGCTGCGCCGCGAGACACCGCTGCGCTGGAGCGCGCCCGCCCTGACACTCGGTCCGCTCTGTCTCGACGGCCCCGCCGCCTCGGGCGGTTGTCTGAGTGTGGCGCAGTCGGCGCCCGGACGCTGGAGCGCTGAACTCGACTGGCCGCGACTGGATGCCGAGCTGCTCGCGCCCTGGCTGCCCGAGAGTCTGGCGCTTGAGGGCTATGCACGTCTGCGGGGTGATCTGGAGGGCGGCCTGGACCGGCTCAAGGGTTCGCTGCGCGCCGAGCTTGCCGATGCCGCAGTGGGCGTGAGCCTGGCGCGCGGGCGCACCATTCGGGTGGAGCTGGCAGGCGCCCGGCTTGAGGTGGACGCCGCCGAGCGCGGATTGGTCGCGCGCCTGGCGCTGCCGCTCGGCGAACTCGGCGATCTCGCGGGCGAGGCGAGTCTGCCGGGCTGGACGCCCGCCGTTGCGCCGGCCAATCAGGCCCTGAGCGGACGGCTGCGCGCCGAGCTGCGCACGCTCGAAGCGCTCGCCGCCCTGGCGCCCGATCTGGCTGAGGTGCAGGGGCGTCTGGAGGCCGATCTGCGGCTTGCGGGCCAACTGAGTGCGCCCGAGCTGAGCGGCGAGGCGCGTCTGCTCGATGCCGGCTTCGAGGTGCCGCTCGTCGGGCTCAAGGTGCGCGCGCTGACGCTGGAGGCACGCGCGCCCACCAGTCGCCGCCTCAGTCTTGAGGGCGCGGCCGAGGTGGGCGGGGCGCGGCTCGATCTGATCGGCGAGGGCCGCTTGGCGCCTGCGCCCGAGCTGCGCCTCAGCGTGCGGGGCAGACGTCTTAAGGTAGCCGACACCTCGGAATACCGCCTGCTCATCTCCCCAGACCTGGAGCTAGTGCTCGCTGCCGGCGCCACCCAGGTGCGCGGCGAGATTGGGGTGCCCGAGGCCTTGATCCGCCCGCGCTCGCTGCCTGCCGGAACGGTCTCGCCCTCGCCGGATGTGGTGCTGCGCGAAGGGGGCGCACGCGATGCTGCAACGCTCGATCTCGATCTGGGCCTGGTGTTGGGCGATGAGGTGCGGCTTGATGCCTTCGGCGTCAGCGGGCGTCTGGCCGGGCAGCTGCGGCTCCTGCAGGAGCCGGGGCGGGAGCTGCTCGGCGACGGGCAGCTTCAGATTCTCGACGGTCAATATCGTTTCTCGGGCGGTTTCGGGCTGGCTGCCGAGATTGGCGTGCCGCTCACCATCGAACAGGGTCGTCTCATCTATGCCAAGAGCCCCATCGGTAATCCCGGCTTGCTCCTGCAGGCACAGCGCGAGGGCGGCGATACCACCGCTGGAGTGCGGGTGCTTGGCACGCTCCGCGATCCCAAGCTGGCCTTCTTCTCCGAGAGCGATCCCGGCATGAGCTCGGCGGAGATTACCAAGTATCTGCTCACCGGCATGGCCCCGGGCGATAAGGATCAGATGGGCGAGACGGGGCTGGCGGTGGGTACCTATCTCGCACCGCGCATCTATATGGAGTACGAGAGCGGTCTGGGCGATGAGTCGAACCGGGTGCGTCTGCGCTATGATCTTAGCCCCCATATCGAGATTCAGACCGAGACCGGCGACAGCCAGGGCGCGGACATCTTTTTTACCATCGAACGCTGAATGTTGCTCCATCCACGACATTGGCCGAGCTGGCTGCTGGTCGGCCTCATCGAACTTCTCGGGCGTTTGCCCTTTGCGCTCCTCTGGTGGCTCGGGCAGGCGCTCGGGCGATTGACCTATGGGTTCTCGGGCACGCGGCGTCTGGTGGCGCGGCGCAACCTTGAATGCTGTCTGCCCGAGTTCGACGCTGGCGCGCGCGAATCGCTGCTGCGCGCGCATTTCGGCTGGCTCGGCGTGGCCGCGCTCACCCAGGGGGTTGGCTGGAGCGCCTCGCGTGCGCGTCTTGCGCGGCTGGTGCGCTTTCGCAACCGCGAGATCCTGGATCGCTGTCTTGAGGCCGGTGAGCCAATCATCCTGCTGGTGCCGCACTTCGTGGGGCTGGAGCTGGGCGGCGCGGCCTTTACCGCCCTGGCGCACCCCGGCGCCTATATGTATCAGCGCATTCGCAATCCGGTCATCGAATGGCGGGTGCGCCGCGCGCGTCAGCGTTTCGGCAGTCTGGCCTTCGAGCGTCAGGACGATCTGCGCGCCCTGGTGCGCGTGTTGCGCGCGGGCACGCCCTTTTTTTACCTGCCCGATCAGGATGGCGGCCGGCGCGGGCTCTTTGTGCCCTTGTGCGGGCTGAGCGCCTCCACCGTGCCCATGCTGGGACGTTTCGCCGCGTTGGGGCGCGCGCGGGTCATTCCCACCTTTGCCTGGTTTCTGCCGCGCGGGCAGGGTCTGGAACTCTGTTTTGGCGAGCCGCTCGCCAACTTTCCGAGCGGCGAGGCCGAGGTGGATACCGCGCGCATGAACGCCCTCATCGAGACCGCCATGCGCGAGATGCCGGCGCAATACTTCTGGGTTCATCGCCGCTTCAAGACCCGCCCGCCTGGCGAACCGCCACTCTATCCGCGTCGGCGGCGTTGAGCCTGCGGTGAAAGGGAGAAAAAGTCCCTCTCCCTTGAGGGGGAGGGAGACAATAAACCGTGCAAGCCTCGCAACGGCCTCAGCGTTCCGCCACCTGAGCCGATCGGCTAGACTCGCCCCATGAGCACCGCTTCCGCCTCGCCATCGGATCACA
>JAFGTZ010000214.1 GCA_016938795.1 Chromatiaceae bacterium
CCCCGCCATGCGCGGATCGGGCTCGACGGCCATGCGCAGCGCGCGACCAAAGGCCTTGAACAGCGTCTCGGCCTGATGATGGGCATTGGCGCCGCGCAGGTTGTCGATGTGCAGGGTGAGCCCCGCGTGATTGACCAGCCCCTGAAAGAACTCGCGGAAAAGCTCGACCTCGAAGGCGCCGATACGATCACGCGTGAAGGGCACCTCGAAGGTCAGCCCCGGACGCCCGGAGAGATCCACCACCACCCGCGAGAGCGCCTCGTCGAGCGGCACATAGGCATGACCGTAGCGGCGAATGCCGCGCTTGTCGCCGAGCGCCTGGGCGAGCGCCTGGCCAAGCGTGATGCCAATGTCCTCGACGGTATGATGGTCGTCGATGTGCTGATCACCCTCGGCCTCGATCTCCAGATCAATGAGACCGTGGCGCGCGACCTGATCGAGCATGTGTTCGAGAAAAGGCACGCCGGTGGCGAAACGCGCCGCTCCGCTCCCGTCGAGATTGAGCGTCACGCGAATGCGCGTCTCCAAGGTATCGCGCTCGACCCGGGCGCGCCGTTGAGGGGTGTCGGTCATGAGTCTGTTGCCTGGCTTGCTCAACAAAGGCGCATTGTGCCACAGGATGCGCAAGGCAGCGGGCCTGTTCAGAGCATCTCGTAGACCTCGGGCAGTATCTCCAGAAAGGCCTCGGTCAGTTCGGCGTCGAACTGGGTGCCGCGGTTGCTGGCGAACTGATCGCGCACGAACTCCATGCTCTGGCGATCGCGATAGGGGCGGCTGGAGGCCATGGCGTGGAAGCTGTCGGCAATCTGCACGATGCGCGCCTCACGCGGGATAGCCTCGCCCACCAGTCCATCGGGATAGCCGCGTCCGTCGAAGCGCTCGTGATGATGGCGCACCATCGGCAGGATGTCGGCGAGAAACTCCAGCGGCGCGAGAATCGCCTCGCCATCGACTGGATGGCGCCGAATGAGGTCGAATTCCTCATCGTCGAGCCGTCCCGGCTTGCGCAGCACCGCATCGGGCACGCCGATCTTGCCGATGTCATGCAGACGCCCGCCGATGCGCACCCGCTCCAGGGTGAGGGCATCGAGACCCACCGCCTCGGCCA
>JAFGTZ010000215.1 GCA_016938795.1 Chromatiaceae bacterium
GAGTTGAACTTGATCCCATAGGGCGGATCGAGATAGATGCACTGCACCTTGCCGCGCAGCCCCTCGCGCTCGGCGAGCGAGGCCATGACCTGGAGACTGTCGCCCAGGATCATCCGGTTCGACCAGTGACCCGCGTGCTGATAGAAATCCGTGCGCTCCGCATCCTCGGGCAGACCGTTGAAGTCGGCAAAGATGTCGAGCTGCTCGCCCTCGGCCTCACTGGGAGAGGCGGGAGCCGACTGACGCATCAGATCGTTGATGAGCGCCTTGGGATGCACCTTCTCCTGGATGTAGAGCGGCGGCGCATGCACCACCAGATCCGACCAATCCTGCTGATCCTTGCCGCGCCAGACCAGTTGCGGATCCAGATCGCGGTTGCGCGTCGCCTTCTCCTCGGCCAGCGCCTCACCATTGCCCTGACCACGCCGATAGGTCACAGCAATCGGGCGCTTCTCCTCCTCGCGCATCACCGATTGATACTCGGCGGTCGGAATATTGGTGCGCGTCGCCTCCTCATGCTTGAAGGCTTCGACGGTCAGTGAATTAGGCGTGGACGATTTCGACTTGGCCATAGCCTTTGGTTCCTTCTGGTGACGGGCTCCTGCTTCCCTTGGTCTGATGACGAAGCTCCCGCTTCCCTTCGAGTCTGGTGACGAAGCTCCAGCTTCGTCACCCACGAGATGAAGCTCCCGCTTCACGAAGCAGAGCTTCGTCTCTCGGGTCACGAAGCCAGAGCTTCGTGACCAGAAAATCCTACCGGCAATAACCCGACCAAGACCACTCAACGCTCATTCAGCTCATCCCGAGTCAGCTTACGTCCAATCCGGACCTTGCCACGCAAATCGCGCATGAGCCGATCATAACGATCCATCTTGCGCTGATGCTCGACAGCGTCTTCGACGAGCGGCGACTTCAAACACAATCGGTAGTCGGATAGCGCCTGCACCGAAGACAGGACACAAGGATCTTTATTCATATACCGGCGATGTCGCGGAAGTTCGCGTCCAGCGCCTCGCCCGACTCCAACTGCTCACTGTCGATCAGCAGGGTGCGGGGACGCGCCAGCGGATTGCCGAACTCATCGTGATTGCGGAACAGCTCCAGACGTCCGGGCACGAAGTTCGTGCTGCCGTCGGCGTTTGGCTGGTTGAAGCCGGAGATGTAGTCGTAGACCAGCTTGGAGGTGGAGGTGTTGTTGCAGACGACGATGAAGCAGGGCGGCACTGAGACCCCGGCCTTGGCCCAGAGGTCGAACACCTGGGCATAGTGGCCGTAGAGCGCATCCAGAGCGGTCTGCAACTGGGGCGGCAGGTCGAGCGGGTTGAGGCTCACGGCGCTTGAAGGCGTGATAGTTGGTGATGACGATCCTAGCGCGATCGAGATCCCCCAGCAGATCAGTCGAAACCAGCTCGCGGCTGGCGTAGTAGCTGTCGGGGTCGTTGGGCTGGAGGACGCGCAGCCGGTCCCGGATGGTCAGCCCTGGAGCCACGACGAGGAACCCACGGGTAAACCTGGAGCTGCCGGGCCGGCGGACGGCATTGAGCGTCTGCCAGGCGATGAGCATGGCCATGACCGTGGTCTTGCCCGCGCCCGTGGCGAGTTTGAGCGCGATCCGCGACAGTTCCGGGTTGGCGTCGAGGTTGGCGCGCTCCAGGTAATCGAGGAAGCGTCGACCGGATTGACCGAGCCGGGGGGCGACCTCGGTGAGCCAGATTGCCGTCTCGACCGCCTCGATCTGACAGAAGAAGGGGCGGATGCCGGCGAACCGATGCGCGCGCCAGTGTTCCAGGAGCCGCGCCGTCTCTGGCGTGACGCGCCACAGGTGGGCCGGAAGCCGAGGCCAGCGATCGACTTCCTCGCGCACGGCATTGATGATGGCCGTGTGGTCGTACTGCTGCTGTTCGCGGCTCAGGTCGTGCCCTTCGTCGAAGATCAGGCCGGCTTGCTGTCCGGTGCCCTTGCGCTTCTTGGGTTTGGGGATCGGCGTGATGAACTCGGCGCGGCGGCGCGCGGCGATGATCTTCCGGGTCGGCTGGCCCTGAGCGTCTAGTTCCCAGTGACGGGCCGGGTACTCGTAAGGCGAGTTCAGGATCGGCTGATCGAAGAAGGGGTTATCCATCGGCGTCCATCCCGTCGAGGCGTTGACACGAGACCGTACTCAATCTGGCGGCAGATCCTAGCAGCCGACAACAGGGCAGACCATGGAAATTCGCGCCACGGAGACTGAACCAAAGGATGCGCCCTATTGTAAGCGCATAGCCCATGACGATGGGCTGAGGCGCTCAGCGGATGCGCCGCCGTCAGGTGCAGGAGCGATATCCAGTATGCCCAGATGGTGTCGTCACAAGATGCGACTCCAGATGGCGACACCGTCCGTGCGGGTTGCGCACCGTTTCGAAAAACCCATGTGTGATTGATTGGTAAAAAGACCGCCGAGCAGCCGAAGCTCGGTGGTCTGGTAGACGTTCAACGCCATCTCTGGCGCAGATCTCAAGGACCAGACTGCTCCTGACCAGGGCTAGCCGCCCGACGCCTAAGCTGAGAGAATGAGGTCTTAGCGGAATGGTGGTTGCAAGGGTAGGCTTGCGGCTGTCATTCCCGATTGTTCCCCACGGATTCCAGCCCACAACGTCTCGCGCCTGCCCTTATTTAAAGCGAGTCGGTGCCTCGACGCCCCACAGTCTCCATGCCCCGTCGTCAGCGTATTCATCTTCCCGGCTGCCCCCAGCATGTGCTCCAGCGCGGCGCAAATGGTCAGCGGGTTTTCTTCGTGAACGAGGATCGTCAGCACTATCTCGACTGGCTGAGAGAATACGCCGAGCAGCGCGCCGTGCTGGTGCATGCCTACTGTCTCATGGACAATCATCTGCATCTGTTGCTCACCGCTCCCTCGGGAGATGCGCTTTCGGGGCTGATGCAAGACATGGGGCGGCGCTATGCGCACTATATCAATCGCAGCCTGGAGCGCGCCGGAGGGGTTTGGCAAGGGCGCTACAAGGCCTGTCATCTCCAGGCCGAGGCCTATCTGCTGGCCTCTATGCGCTATATTGAACTCAACCCGGTACGCGCCAACCTGTGCCATTCGGCTGCCGACTATGTCTGGAGCAGCTTTCATACCAATGCCTTGGGCGAGAAAAATCGCTTGATCACGCCACACGGCGAATACCTGCGTCTCGGATCGACCCGAGAGGAGCGCCAGCACGCCTATCATCGAAGTTGTCTCGATGAGGTCCGCGATGACGAAGCCGCTTGGCGGCTGCTCCGTGACGCGACCCAACAGGGCGGACTCGCCGGCGATGCCGCCTTTGCCGAAGGCGTGAGCCGACGTCTTGGCCAAAGCCTTCTACCCCGTCCGCGCGGACGTCCACGCAAACAACCAGCTCCCTGAGCATGCCATGGAATTTCAGCGCTTCACCAGCGAATACGACGAGATCGAGGATCGTCTCTCTCTCATCGGAGAGGATGCACAAGGCGCCAAGGTCCGCATCTGGATCACCCGCCGCCTGTTTGAACGCCTGCTACCCGTGCTCCTGCGCTGGCTCGACAATCAAACCCAGGATCTGCCGCGTGGCGATCTGATGCAGGGCTTCGTCCAGGCGGCGGCGCGCGCCAAACTTAGGCCCCAGCCACCGGTGCGTGCCCATGCCGAGGCGCCGAGCTGGCTGGCTGCCAAGGTCGATGTCAACACCACCCCCGAGCGACTGCTGCTGACCCTGCACCCCGCCGGGACAGGCGAGGCAGCGCCTGCGGCCCATCTCCCGCTCTCCGCGACACTGCTGCGCCAGTGGCTTGCCATTCTTCATGGACTCAGCCAGCGCTCCGGCTGGTCGCCCGAACTCTGGCCCGAGTGGATCGCGGAGTCGAACAAGGCTGCACCGGAGGCGCGTCTACGCTTGCATTGAGTTTCAGAACTCCGAGCCAGCGCCCTTACGGCCCCACCACCCGATCAGTTTCACCCAATTCAGATGCAAGAGATCCCCATGTCACAACTCGCCGCTGTGTCCCGCGAACGTCACGCCAACCAGCGCTGGCGCCGCCATGCTTCCTATGCCTTTGCCGAACGCCTGGCCCTGCAGCCGCTCGTGATGGCCGAAATGGCCAAGGCGGCCATGAGCCTGCCGCTGTGTTTTGCGCATCAGGACGGAGCCTATACGCCTGCGGCGGTACTCGGACTGCAACCCGATCGCAACCTCTTTGTGGCCCGCGATGGACGCTGGCTCGGCGGCTACATTCCGGCGGCGCTGCGCGGCTATCCCTTCCGCCTGCTGCCGCACGAGGACGGACAGTTGCTGCTGTGCTTCGATGAGTCGAGCGGACTGCTCAGCGAGGGTGAGGAGGGCGAGCCCTTTTTCGACGAGGCAGGCGAACCGGCCGAGCCGCTGCGTCAGGTGCTGAATTTTCTCCAGCAAGTCGAGCGCAACCGGGC